>NZ_JAWRVK010000068.1:0-14257 GCF_036663575.1 Halalkalibacter flavus | reverse complement strand
AACCTTTCTTCTATATAGTGTAACAAATCTATAGAAACTTAACTAAGTTGTGTCCATGAAACTATACTAGCATCATAACATTGATCTCCTTTAAGTTGAGTTAACATAAAACCTTTGTCTCATCCATATAAATACTACTTATTCACAATCAATTCAAAGTCTAGTACAGCTGTCCAACCACAAAGTAAAGCGAACAGTGCTAGAACTGTTCGCTCTTATCTATCTGTTATGGTGCAAACGGAAAGTATGTGAAAGTAACGACAAAAAGTGCAAATGCTCCGAAACATAGATAAATAAGACTGAATAATATATCCAAACTAATTAATCCCCATTTTTGCCACGACTGTTTCTTTATCGCGGCATTGATCCAGCGGTAATTAATCATACCAAGTAAATAAAGTGCTAGAACAATAAAACAAGGTACGACCCAAGATCCAACAGGCTCTGAAGTTTCTACACTTCGTTCTACAAAGAACCCCGATTGGAGTTTAATTATTTGACTAACAACAATAAAAATGACGGCCATTATTCCCCCAATTCCACCAAGCCATTTCTTTTCTTGTTTTGTCGTACCAATTAACAAACACCCACCAACCGTAGCAAATATAACAAATATAAAAAAATCGATCGTGACCATCCCCCTTCACTTTTCTCAAACTACCCTATTCAAGACTACTACTTTGTTTTAAATTTTAACACTAATTCCCATTTTAAGTTAATAAAATAAAAATGGTTCAGATATCGTGAAACTATTCTGCAAATTATTCCGTATTATTACATGTTGAAAATTCTATGAAAGTGAGGAAAGTAAATGGCTGTATTAACAGTGAAAAACCTAAAAAAATCATTTGGAACTATTCATGCTGTTCAGGACATCAACTTTTCAGTAATAGCTGGAGAAGTATTTACGATCATTGGTCCAAATGGAGCAGGAAAAACAACCACTCTTGAAATGATTGAAGGATTGGTTACACCGGATCATGGAGAGATACACTTTGGTGAGTTGAACTGGGATCAGCACGCAAAAACGATTAAAAAGAAAATTGGTGTACAGCCCCAGTCAAGTGCCATGTTTGACTTATTAACCCCTGAAGAAAACCTGAACCTTTTTGCTACTTTTTATGACAAGGCCCGCCCTACTGAGGAAATTCTAGAACTCGTTAATCTTACTGATCACCGCAATAATCATGTAAAAAAACTATCTGGAGGTCAGCGCCAACGACTTGCCATTGGCCTCGCGATGATTAGTGACCCTGACATCATCTTCCTCGATGAACCGACAACAGGACTTGATCCTCAAGCAAGGCGAAACATCTGGGACATTGTCCTCCAGCTAAAAGCATTAGGAAAAACGACCATCTTAACAACCCACTATATGGAAGAAGCTGAAAAGTTGAGTGATCGAGTTTGTATCGTAGATCAAGGAAAAGTCATCACCGTGGATACACCATCTGCCCTTATTGAAAAATTAACAGAAGAACGCGAAGTACGATTATCATTTCTTGACGGAGTAGAAGCTGCAGAAGAAGCTAATCTATTTTCTAGAAATCTTGAATCCGTTGCCCGTACAGAACGCGAGGAAACATCACTAAAACTTTGGACATCAAACCCTGAGGATACATTGTATGACTTATTTGGATTTACAAAGGAAAAGAACTATCAGGTAGAACAAGTCTCGATCCGTGAAATGAGTTTGGAAGATGTGTTTATTGCCTTCACTGGTAAGGAATGGAGGGATTAAGTTGAAACAGTTTAAGCAAATGTTCTTGGCTCAATTAAAACTGACGTTTCGAGAAAAACAAGCATGGTTTTGGGGTATTTTCTTCCCAGTTATCCTGATGGTCATCTTTATGTCCATTTTTAGCGGCAGTTCAGATAGTGAGTTTTCTGCAGAAGTAGCGATCGTAAACGAAAATCCAAATGCCACTTCTGAAATGCTCCTTAAACAAATTAACAAAATTCCTGTACTTGAAATAGAATCTAGCAAACCTGTCAGTCGAGAGGAAGCAGAGGAAATGGTAAAAGATCAGGATGTAAATGCAGCCATCGTTTTACCAGAATCAGAAGATGACACTTCTATCGTTCTTATTGTTAACAAAGAAGACGAACAAGGAGTAACTACACAAGCCCTTTCAGGCACACTTAATCATTTTGTCCAACAAGCCAATCTCTATGCTGTGGGTGCAGCACCTACATATGAATTACAATTTGAGTCGATCTCATCCGGCGATACAGAATTAAGCTATACAGACTTTCTTCTTACTGGAATGATTGCCCTAGCCATCGCTCAAGGCGGAATGTTCGGCATGGTTGACTTAGTAGAAATGCGCCGAAAAGGGTTGATCAAAAGGTTACGAATGACTCCTGCAAATATGAACCTCTTTGGATTAAGTGACATGATCATGCGCTTGCTATTTAGCGTCATTCAAATTATTTTATTATCTCTTATAGGTGTACTCATATTTGGGGCAAATCTATTCATTAACTTTCCGAGTCTTCTTGTCGTCTTCTTATTAGGGGCTTTATCTTTTAATGCATTAGGATACTTCTTTTCTTCCTTCAGTAAAACGACAGAAGCTTATATGGGTGTGGCCAATATTACCAGCTTTCTCATGTTGTTTTTGAGCGGAGTGTTCTTCCCGGTTGAAACAATGCCGTCATGGCTTCAGCCCATATCAAATATTCTTCCCCTCACCTATTTTGTAGAAGGCTTAAGAGAAAGTATGGTTTATTCAACTAGTGTCTTTTCGACAACACTTTGGAGTGGAATTGGGATTATGGTCTTATGGGGTGTCATTACCTTTATGATTGGATCATGGTTATACAAAAGAAAATCAATTGTAGCAACGAGGTAAGCATTTGTATATGAACAAAAAATGGGGCTGTCCCAAAAGGCCGAACAGAGGTGGTATTGGCTCCGTTCGCTCCGCGGCTTGAGAGGAGAACCCACTCCTCTCAAGGCTTTTAAAAGATGAAGCGACTCCGCTCATTGCTTCGGG
The DNA here is from genome assembly GCF_036663575.1 of Halalkalibacter flavus. Lineage (NCBI taxonomy): Bacteria > Bacillati > Bacillota > Bacilli > Caryophanales > Bacillaceae > Halalkalibacter > Halalkalibacter flavus. Next base: position 11,258 of record NZ_JAWRVK010000068.1, on the reverse strand, counting down.
GGTGTCTCAAAAGGTCAAAAACAGACATTTTGAGACACCCCTTCTCCTAAATCGTCATTCACCCTTCATCCAAACGCTTACCTCCGGACAATTCCTTTGTGGACTTACGGATCACTAACTCTGGCGGCAGCATAATGCGTTGCTTGTTTCCTAATTCCCCATTAATTTCACTAATCAATATATCGACAATCTGTTTACCTATTTGTTCAATTGGTTGAGCAATGGTTGTTAATGGTGGATCGCAAATCGTTGCTAGTAATGTATTATCAAATCCAATGACAGAGAAATCGTTTGGGATATCTAGCTGGAATGATCTTGCCGCCCGAGATACTCCTATTGCTAAAATTTCATTTCCTGCAAAAATGGCCGTAGGAGGTTCTTTCAAAGACAATAATTCTTCGGTTGCCTGTTTACCTCCTGTCACTGTTGGTTCTACTTCCCGGATGAGTGTGTCATCAACAGAAAAGCCCATTTCAATCATTGCATCAACATACCCTTTTATTCTCTCATGACTGCTTCGAACATTTTTCTCAGCAATCATTGCTATTTTTTTATGGCCAAGAGAACCAAGATAAGCGGTAGCTTTATATCCACCTTTGTAATCGTCAACAGAAACGGTATTCAAATTAAGAGAAGGGATATCCTGACTAGTTAATGCAACTGGGATCCCTTGCTTCACCATATTTTCAATTAAACCGACTTGCTTAAAACGGGATGCTAGTATACAGCCATCCACTTTTTTTCTCAATAGTAAGGAGATGTATTTCGCTTCTTTCTCTTCACTATCATTCGTACTGCATATAACTACACTGAAGCCACGTTCATGAGCACGTTCTTCCATACTAGCTGTAATTTCTGCGAAAAAAGGATTAGTTAAATCCGGAATTAATACCCCTATTGTTTCCGTCCTCTTCCCTGTCAGAGCAGAAGCGAGAACGCTAGGTTGATAGTTTAATTCTTCCATAATCTTCAAAACTTTTTTTCTTGTTTCTTTTCCAATTCGTCCATTTTTATTAATTACTTTCGATACAGTTGCAATAGATACTCCTGCCTTCTTCGCAACATCATAGATAGTTGGTTGCATAATAATTTACCTTTCCGAGTCTGATACCTCCATTCAATACAACCATAGCGGTACCAGCATTTCTTCTACTTCGTTATGTTAAAGAATCATAATTTTAAAGTTTAGACATAATACTCCTACCTTAATTATACACATACATGAAAACGATTTCAAGGTGCTTGCTAATGCTAACACCAAACCTTTAATTTATGTACAATCAATGAAATTCCCTGGCGTTGTACTTATCTAACAGTAGCTCTTGAACAAAATGAATGCATTCAGGAGATAAAGTAGACCTTTCAGGATGAATGATATCCCCATATGGCCTGCCGCCAACAAATTTAACCTCTCCTTCAAAATCTTTTCCAGAAACGTGATCGTATCCAGAGAATTTCACAAACGTTGTTTTATGTTCAGTATTTCTAAAGTCAATTACTCTTAGTACGTGCTGTTGTTCCATAATGAATCCTCCAATTGCTTCTTATAAATTATAGTCCCTTTATCAATTAGGATACTTTTTAATGTCCCAACTGACATAGGTAGAGATAAAATTTATTTTCGTATCTCCCCATTTATGCCTCGAGACAGTCGCTCTTTAATTCAGTAGCTCATTCAACATGTTTCCCCATTACTATTTTATAATTACACTTGCCTTGTGTCACTCCCCCGGTCAACTGTCGTTACTAATTCAATATCACTCAGGTTTCATTAGTATTAATTTAAGGAAAATACAAAAAAACCTAGCTATCATCAGCTAGATTTTTCAAACCGTTAACACCTTAGGAGACCCAACCAGTCTAACATCACCCTTATTAAACTTTTCTTATAGAAATCAATGCTTCTGAGAGGGAACTGTGATGTTTGTCCGTTCCGTAGGTTCATAGAAATTCCTTTCAGTAAATTTACTCTCACTTACTCAAAAATTTCATCCATACAGCACGATACACTTAATTGCTTCACATCTAACATCGCTTGCTCATTCATCCATGGATTTGTTTCCCGTACTAATCGTGGTTAAATTGGATTCTTGCCCCATCCCTCTAACAACTGTTAGCTTGTTTGGTCTTTCGTTAATGATCTTACTTCTTAACGGAACCAACGTAGATGGTTGAGCCTCCTAGTGTGTTAACTGTTGTATTTCTTGTTATCTCTTTCTAATGTAATTATACCATAATGATTAAATTGAAATGTGTGAATATTCTTTGAATTATCTTCAAGCTTTTGTAATTTCCCACCTATCATCATTGTAAACTATTCAACATCAACGATAAAATTAAGGAAAGAGGGTTGAGGGGGCGTTCCTATGGAGATGTTCGGCATGATACTTGGCGGGGTTGGGCTTTTTCTACTCGGAATGCATTTAATGACCGAGGGGTTAAAGGCAGTAGCAGGAAACGCATTAAAAGATTTATTGAGAAAATTTACGGGAGGGACCTTTTCTTCCGTTTTATCAGGAGCATTTATTACAGCTTTAATTCAGTCCTCAAGTGCTACGACCTTTATGACGATTGGATTTGTAAGTGCCGGTTTGTTAACCTTTAGTCAGTCGATTGGTGTCATTATTGGAGCTAATGTGGAGAGCACTAGTACGGGATGGATTGTTTCTGCTATTGGGTTTCAAATTAAGATGTCTGTACTAGCTTTGCCCCTGATAGGCGTTGGGGTATTATTGAAGTTTTTATTTAAAAATAAGTTTGAAGCTCACGGTATAGCATTAGCTGGGTTTGGCTTGTTGTTTCTAGGTTGTCCTGCAAAGTGGGATGGGTAACTTACCGGCTTTTATAGATTTTCATAATTTTAGTGGAGACCAGTGGTGGTGGACGATTGTTTTAGTTATTGTTGGAATCATTTTGACGGTCGTATTGCAATCCTCTAGCGCTGCAGTGGTAACGACTCTTACAGCGTTGCATACTGGGGCGATCGATTTTCATCAAGCCGCCATTTTGGTTATTGGACAAAATGTAGGGACAACTGTAAAGGCCTTTTTAGCCGCAATGGGTGGAACAATCGCGGCTAAACGAACGGCAACGGCTCATATTTTGTTCAATTTAATAACAGGGATTGTTGCCTTGCTTTTCCTGCATTGGTTGTTACAAATCGTCTCGCTAATTACAGAAGAATTGCATATTACGGATCTAGCAGTCGCATTAGCTATTTTTCATACATTATTTAATATGATTGGTGTCGTCGTAGTCTTAAGCATTCTTCCTTGGTTTAAGATATTGATCAAACGAATTGTTCCAGATCAAGATGAGAATTATCATCAGTTTTTAGATCCAACTGTTGCATCTGTTGGACCCATTGGAATAGAGGCATCTAGAAGAGCAATGATACAAATTCTATCTTCTATTTCTGTAAAAGCCCAAAACTTACTACTCGAGAAAAACGCTGTAGACTTTAATAAGGAAGAAAAGGGATTACAAGAGGTGCAAGAGTTTTTAACGGCGATTGCCAACCCTAATACTCACCAGCAATACGAAGAACATGTCGGAATGATTCATAGTTTAGATCACGGAGAGAGACTGATCAGAGCTTTAAAGGAATCAGAGGATTATATGGATGCTGTAAAAACGGATCAGAGGGTAAATGAATTAGTAGGACAACTAGCAGATATTTTTGAAGAAACCATTGATAATATCGAAAAAAACAATTGGGATCATTTATTAGAAGTAACAGAGCATCATTCTTTTGCAATTGCAGAGCTGCGAAAACAGGACCGTTAGAAGCTATTCGAATCTACCGTCACCGATCAAACAAACATTCAATCGGTAATAAAAATTGTACAACGATTCACTGGATAGATCGTCTCGCTTATCATTTATGGAGAGCCGTACTTCATTTAAAAAGCCAAGAAGAGATGAAGTTGATGAAGCGAAAAAATGAGTAATCGACTAATTACCTCCCTTCCCTTCCAACAATTGTTGCTCATGACTAGCACTAATATGCTAAAGATAATAAGGCAACATGATTTTCATTTAAATTACCCAGGGGAGGTTTGATTATGACGAAAAATAGTAATAAAAGCGGTGGTACGAAACAGAAAAAAGGAAGCAGACCTAAGCATAAAACAAGTGGCAGTGCAAATGGACGAAATAGCTACCACTAATATATAACATAAAGTGTCTGTCCCTTCGAATTGATTAGGGACAGACACTTTTTTACTCCTCAGTTACTCGATTTCTAAATGCCTCTTTTGTAACCAAGTATCCATCTTCTTCAATATTATTTTTCGGCTTCTTCATTTCACTACCTTTTGGAAATGCACCGGGATGACTTTTTCTCTTATGATTAAAGCTTTTTCCAGTTGCCAATGCGATACCCCCTTTTAAAGTTATTCTTAGTTAGTTTTTTCATATTTGTTGTAGTTATGCATGGTTATCGTACTAAGCAGCTTTTCATAAGGAGAAGATTGGAATCAACGTTCAATAAATTTTTCATTCAAACCGTATAATCTTTCTGAATGCGCATATTATATAAATGTCGCTTCGCTGGGCTATAGCCAAGCGGTAAGGCAACGGACTTTGACTCCGTCATGCGTAGGTTCGAATCCTGCTAGCCCAGCCATATTCTTTTCATAAAAAAATCCCACAGGAGCTTTTTTTAACCTAGCATAATCCCCTCACCCAATACACAGTGCATCTAAATAATGAAATTAGCAAAAACATACAAAATTACGATACTAATGACAATCGTTATGTTAGATATAGTAGCAACTAGACGAGTAGTGCTATATTTAAATTCGACCGCAAATACTAAGGCAGATGCTGCAACAGGTAGTAACAGACCAATCATGATTGTATATCGAAACATTTGATCGTATGGAAGGATAAAATACAAAGCTACACCAACAATCAAACCTAAGCTATAACGAAAAGTTAAATAATTCAATATAGGTTTTATAAATTGTTTTTCAACTTTAAAATTTAAATAAAGTCCCAATAGTAACAAAGATAAAGGAATATTGGCTGCTGATATTGTACTTGCTACATGAATCAATGTATCAGGCAATTGAACATTACTAAAATTTAATGCACTCGCAATAATATAGGTCATTAAAGGGATAGACTTGCCAAGCTTCTTAAATATATCTAATGGCTTAAGACGTAGCCCTTCTTTTGAAAAATAACTTCCGAAAATATAGGCGAGTCCAAAGACAATAAATGATGTTCCAACATCAAACATACTAAAATACGTTAACCCCTCCATTCCCCACATTGCATAAACGAGAGGAAATGCAAATAATCCAACATTAAATCCGGAGAGCATTAGAAAAGAGCCTTTCAGTTCTCTTTCCTCATTTTTAAAAACTAACAAACCGAGAAACACTGTAATTAAACCAAAAATGAAAACGATAAATGGTAAAAAAATTAAAGTAGTATCGATATCTACTGAATGAAATGTAACAACCACTAAAGCAGGAAGGGTAATTTTAAAAATAATTTTCGAGATAACTTCCCCATCTTTTTCTTGTAAAATATTGAAACGCTTTAATAGGTATCCAAGACCAATAATTAAAATAATATAAAGAAATTCCTGGTTCATAAAAACATACGCTCCTCAGAGTATTTGTATTTGCGTAAGAAAGAGTTTGAGTAAAAAAGCTACACTCCTCCACTATAGCTTGAAATACAAAAAAATTCATATGATTAAGACTACGAACCAGAATTATAAATGTTTGGAAATATAAATTTGGGCCTCCTCAGCGGTTTTATCACTGAAATCTATGTACCTTTGGTGAACGTCTATTATTTCAATGATTGCTTCTTGTACTAACTCTTTATTTTCCCATTCACGCAGGTTTTGTACAACTTTTTCTAAACAACCTTCTTTATAACTAATTTGACCAAGTACATGAATGATCATATTTCGCACCCTTTTTTACGGTTTCAAATTGAGCCTCTTTCAGTATTGGCAACACTTCCTCAGGGTGGGTCCTCCCTCTTAACTCAATACCATGAATGACTTCTCTTCGAATTTCTGGATCGGGGTGATGTAAATATTTTTTTGAAATAGACAGGACCGGTTTTGGATTGACCTTTCCCATTTTTTTGAACGAACCAATCACTGCATTTCGAACAGAATGATGTTCATCGAATAAAGCCTTTTCAAAAAAAGCCATCACACTACTTGCATCTTTTTTCCCTATTTCCCCAAGCGCATTAACGATTGTCTGTCTAATCTTCTCTTCGTCATGTGCCAACAACTTTTCCGCTATTTGAAGAACCGCTTCTTGCAAAGGTGGATTGGAATGATACAGACGCCCTATAATCAGATAAGCATTTTTTCGAATGTATGTATCTTGATCTGCCGCATATTGAAGTAGATAATCAACTTTATTTTGTTTTACATCGTCAGTAATATTGCCTTCCATCGTTTTGTAGACATGGACTCTTTCTTCTTTTGAGAGATCATAATATCCCATATGCTTCTCCTTTATCATACAGTCCTATTTCTTTTGACGGTATAAATCCATAGATTTATATCCTTGTGATAAGACTTCAACCATTTGTTCTTTGCGCTTTTCACGGGTTTTTTCTTGCTTAGCAGAAAAAATAAAACGAGCCCAATCTCTTCGATAACCCGGTGTGAGATTTTTGAAAAAACTAAGCTCAGTTGGATAATCAGCTAGTAGTTTTTCAACATCTGGTACATGACCTTCATAATCTGCAACGCACTGGCTTGTAGCCGATGATTTTTTTTCCTTCTTTTTCTCACGCTTTAATCCAACGACAGTGAAGATGTCATCCATGCTAACCATACGTGAAAACTTCAAATCGCTGTTTTCTACATATCCATCTTCCCCTACTTGCATCGCTGGAAAAATTTCATCTCTGTGAACATAGGTAGTAAATCTTTTGTTGCCTTTTTTCGGGTAAGCAAAAAATACGTATCCTTTTTCAAGTAAGCACCGATCTTGGATGATCCGTTGAGTATGCTCAACCATTTCGTTAACTGTTTCTACGAAGACAAAAATCGCATCATGATCTTTGGATAATGTCGTCTTGAACTCATTGAATAAATCATAGTCATGCGGTTGATTAATAACGGCCATGTTTGAGTACTTATTGAGCTTTAATTTATTTATAATTGTCATTGGAAAGGCTCCTTTTTAAAATAGTCCTTAGTTAATACGGCTATACGAGCTTTTCTTAGTACATTGCAATTTCATTGTGATTCTTTCATGCCGATATCAAGGTCTTTTTAATTATTATAGTGTTTTTTTCTTCCTTGTAGTAGTAGTTCTATTTCTCATTATGTCCCGTTACTCCCCGTATATTTTTCCTTACTTGCCATAACGCCTCGAACACTCGCGACTTTGGTGCTAGTAAGACAAAAAAGCTGCGATTTCAAAGTGAAATCAGCAGCTTATTCTAATTCTTATTCTTTATTTCGCGGAAGTAATCTTATGATCTTCTCTCACTGTAACTAAACTAGATACTAGCTTCAAAATACCATTCCCTTGAAAGCGTCGGCTATAACTCAATGAAACCGTTCTTTTAATAAGCTGAGCGTAAAGTTCCGGCTCTGATAACGGACAATCGAACTCTTTCTCGCTCTGTTCAATAATAAGCGCGGCCGCTCCCGATATATGCGGCGCTGCCATCGATGTTCCTGATAATACCGCAAATTCATTGTTAAGATAGGTAGAAAGAATCTCTTCACCTGGGGCAACTAAATCAATCTTACAATTGGTATTACTAAATTTAGAAATCTCTCCTCGTAAATTCACCGACCCGACTTGTACTACTTCTGGATAGGCCCCCGGATAGGCATACTCATCTGTTTCATCTTTTCCATCCCCATCATTACCCGCAGCACAAACAACAAGGATATCCTGCTTTATTGCTTCTTGAATGGCCTGATGCAATTCAGTGCTATCTTCTCTACCTCCTAATGACATAGAGATAACGCGTACTCGTTCACCATTTCCCCCCCGCCAATTTGTTGCATATCGAACACCGTCAGTAACCCATCTAGTATCTCCAAACCCTTGTCCTGACAATACTTTCAAGACAAGAAGCTTTGCTTTTGGTGCTACACCGATGACACCCGCCTCATTCTCAGCAGCACAGATCGTTCCACAAACATGAGTACCATGGCCGTTATAGTCTTCAAAAATGGTTCTATCACCGTTGTCATCTGTTGTAAAATTATACCCATCAATGATTTGATCTTTTAGTTCAAAATGATCGGAATCACAACCTGTGTCCAGAACAGCAATGACAATTCCTTCACCAGAATACCCTTGCTTCCAAACAGAAGGAGCCTCAATTAACTCTATCCCTGGTGGTATAACTTTTGTATCTTTCATGACAGTTTGAACAGTATAAGGGATTAAACTTACTTTACTCAATGTGATTCCCCCTTTTCAAATAATGGCGACATATATTCCATTTACCCTCATTACGCCACTACAAATATAAACATTTTGTATCATTTTAAATATTCATGCATCATTCGACTAAACTCGTATTATAATAAACGATGAGAAGGTTTTCATTTTGTATAGACGGTTCCTTAAGGGAAGCGTCTTTTCTTTTTGGACTTTTTTCTGAGTTCTTTCACATTTTTTAATCCGAGAGTGATGGAAGAGAAAACTGTGGCAGCAAGCACTGACAATTTTAGAAAAAGCTCCAGCCACTCCAACACGACTATCACCTCCTTGTTTACAAAACAAGCCCTACGCAGTAATTAGATGACTGGCAAGGCTTGTTCGAGGTAATTCATAAAGTGGCTTAGTACTTCAGGATAATTATGGAATATATGTCAATTATGATTGTACCATGATCAGAGGCGTCAAGGTGTAAAAATACGAATATTCGTTCGTTTATACTGGTTAGATTTCTATCCTAAAATCATTACTTATTACTTAATCCCTAGGTCAAGCAACTCTATTAAATAGAAGAGGGATAAATGGATTAGAGTTTTGACAGAGGTCGACTTAATGGATTTTAAGATTAATAAGGTTCAAGATTACCTCTCAAAATTGACCAGTATCTCCTGATCTCACAAAAAGTATAGAGGGCACTTAAAAGGTAAAAGTCGTCCTTTTTTAGTGCCCTCTAATATCCAATATTTTTTTAATACTCTGACTTACCTAGATATGAAATAAAAGGTCAATCAATCTTAACCACTTCAAAGTCAGAAGATAATAAGTTCATGTCATCTAAATCCCAGTGAAAAATTAAAATAGCAGATTGATCAGATTTGTACGAAAGTAGTCGTTCTCCATTCTTTATAACCAAACTTTCCGCGTTCCAAAACGAAACAGTTCTATCTTCCCCCGTTCGATTACACACAAATATAGGTACCCCTGTATCAATGGACCTTTGTTCCCACTCACCATTCGGTCCGTGTAAACCTGGCCCCCAAGACGCAGGAGCAACTAAAACTTCTGCCCCTTTTGTTACTAATATATCTGCAATATTTTTTGTGTAAGCATCTGCACATATTAACACTCCAACTTTTATATCCCCTAAATCTATCGGTTCAATGAATCCACCTGATGTAGACCAATTATCTACCCTTGCAATTTTATGTTGTTTTCCAAGCAATTCACCATTTTGATTAATAACAAAAACTGAATTGTATAATTGGTTGTTCTGTTTTTCCGCACAACCTAAAAATACAGTTGTTTTTAACGACTTAACCTTTTGATAAAAATCCTTCATCCATTTATCTGGTTGGTGGTTAATCCAATCAGTCCCAATGATATGAGTAAATTGTAATCCACTAGTAGCTAATTCTGGTGTAATAATCCAATCCAACCCTCTTTTTGCTGCTTGGTTAACTGCTTTTTCTATTAGGTTTTGATTATATGTAATATCGCCAGCAATTGGTAATAAGTGCAATAAAGCAACCTTTACTTCCCTCATGAAATTCCTCCCACTTCATCCTCGTACTTTTATACCTTAGATCATACTACTAAACTTTTAGAACTTTGTGTGAATTTCCTTCATTTATTTAGGTAGAATTATCTTTATAGTGCTTCCTAAGAATGCCTTAAGACAACCCAAAAAGGGAGTCCGTTTAAATGAATTGGTCTCCCTTTTGCTTACTTTTTTTAGTTTTCAATTAAAACAATCAACTGATACATATACGTCTTTACTTCACCACCTCAATTTTAAAAGATGCAGGAGCAGGTGCCTCCGCTATTAATTCAGATAAAGACTTACAATCATATTGAAGATCTAACGTTACTTTCGCCAACTCACTTTGAACTCTCTGATTATTTGGAGTTCTACTGATCCACATTAACAGTTGCTCTAGTTCTTCCGCCTCATAAAAACGTGAAACATAAGCTAATAGCTGAGCATATTGCAACATATTTCCACTACCTAAAGGATTAAAGAAATCCCGTAAGTTATCAGAGCCTAACTGAATGGTCACTCCTGCCTTAGCCAAATCTTTTACTCTTGTCAGAGAACGGGTAGCAATAGCCGTCGGGCATGTTGTTACTGTCATACCAGATTCTGCCACAGCTTCAATCGTTTCCTGGGCGGTCTTATCATCCACATTGGTTAAGGAACAACAATGAATGGCTGTCACCTTATCTTTTAGCTCTCTTTCCTTCGTAACTTGTGCTAAATAGGGTAAATGAAAGTCATCAACTCTACCTGTTTCATCCGTATGAAATTCAATCCAATCAACATCATATACCTCAGCTAAGCTCATAATTTTATCTATATGTTCTTTTCCTTTTTTATCCATACTTGTGTGACCACCAATTCCAGATACACCCATTTCCAAAGCCTCTTTTAGCATATACTCTGTTTCAGGGAATCGGTCAAACCCTTCTTGATTAAAAGCAACTAGGTCAAGAACGAGGCGGTCTTTCCATTCCTCCTTCAATTCTAAAAGAGCCTCTAATGCTCTTAACTCAAACAATGGATCAATATCAACATGTGTACGGACATAGGTAGTTCCGTAATAATACATCTTTTCAATTGCTTTAGTTGCTGATTCTTTTATTTCAAATATAGTCATTTCTTTCTTTGCTTTCCTCGTCCACTCAGCCCTTTTAGGTGCTGGGGCATCAGCGTACTTTCTAGGTGGAATCAAAAATCCTTTATCAATATGTGCGTGGTAGTTCTTCCATCCTGAATAGTTCATTGAATCCCTCCTCGTATTATATCTTTAAGAGCTCTCATTTAGAGATTTCCAGTTGATCCGGATTAACAAGAACCCTTTAAAT
>NZ_JAWRVK010000067.1:0-15008 GCF_036663575.1 Halalkalibacter flavus | reverse complement strand
TAAATCACTTTTAGAAATTAACGAGATATCATGTATCTCTATTTCGCTTGGCTTTTGTTCAGTTTTCAAAGAACTCTCATGCGCTGTTCCACCAGCGACATTTATTATCTTAACATATCATCTTGTTCCGCACAATAACTTTTTAGGAGTTATTTTTCGCACTCACCACCGAATCAATCAGTCGTTCGTGGCGACAAGAAATAATATATCATGAATTATAATTCCGCGCAATAGTTAATTTAAAATTAATTTTTGCGGCTAGATTTAATAATCTATCATAATTCGAAACGAATAGCAACAATCATTTTTGCTAATACTCTTTTACTACAGTACTTTTATTTAAAACTTTAAGATAAGAAGCCATTACTCTATACATAAGTAAGCTGCTTCTGCCATCACCTTTCAATATTCACGCAAATAATGGTGTAGTGAATGACGAAGGTTCTACAAAAGGAATACTTATTACTACATCATCGTTGCCGAGAATTGTCTTAGGTGTTCTACATATCGTTAAAGTTTTTACAGGAAAAGTCTAGTTTTAATTAACTGCATAAAGGCTTCTAATTTTGCTATTTCTTCTATTTCTATTTCTTACACTCCTAGCACCTTACTCTGATATATTTCTTCTCTTACCGCTTCTAAAGTTCTTCTATTGGGTAACTTCCATATCAACGCACCCGGTTTACCCATAATATAAAGTAATCTGCATTAAAATTCTTCTCAATACTAAAAAAAGCAAGGAGTATCCCCTTGCTTTTACTTATCTTATTAGCACTTCCCTAAAAATAAACTGTTATAAACCTTCTACTCACTGATAATTGAAATGTCTTCCTTTAAACGAAATTAAACAATTTATAAAAATCCCTTTTCCCTGACTACCCCTTCGTAGCACCAGATGTTAGTCCTGAAATTAAATATCGTTGCAGGAACAAAAAGACAGTTGCGATAGGTATTGCAATTAGAACCGCCCCAGCAGCAAAACGAGTAAAGTTATTACCAAATTGTTCATTAATAAAATTAAATAAACCTAAGGCTAATGTATAATTTTCTGGACTTCTCAAAATGATACTCGGAAGAATAAAGTCCATAAATGGGGTCATAAAGTTAAACAGAGTAACTACTGCCAAAATAGGTTTTGCTAATGGCAACATAATGGTAAAGAAAATTCTAAAATGCCCAGCTCCATCAATTTTTGCTGACTCATCTAATTCTTTAGGGATGGTGTCAAAATACCCTTTTACCAAGAAAACATTCATTGGAATTGCTCCACCTATATAAATCAAAATTAAACCAGTTAATGAATCTAGCAAGTTGACCATGTTTAAAAGAATGTATAAGGCAACCATCGCCATAAGAACTGGAAACATTTGTAGTAGCAAGAAGGTGTATATGCCATTCTTTCTTCCTATAAATTGATATCTTGAAAAAGCATATGCAATAAGAGAAACAATTGCTACAGCGCTAATAGATGTAATTACTGCAACAATTAATGTATTTTTGTACCAAAGTAAATAGTCACTAGCAGGATTAAAAAAGAGCCACTGATAATGAACAAATGAAAAGTTTTCAGGTATCATTGAAGACCCATATAAGCTTGTCCCTGGATTTAACGATAGACCGATTGTCCACATTAAAGGATATAATATTGCTACAAAGACGATGCCAATAAATGCATACATTCCTGCTACTTGTAAATTGCTTTTTGTTTTTCTAGACATTTACATTTCCTCCTTGAAGGAACGTGTGCGGCGGAATTGATAAAATGCAAATGAAGCAATAACCAACCCGATAATGATTGAAATTGCAGCGGCCATATTGTAATTTTGAGTTTCAAAGGTTAAATTATAGACCCATGAAATCAAAATGTCCGTACCACCAGCATTCTGTCCTCGCACAGCAGGTCCACCTTGATTAAAGAGATAAATTATATTAAAGTTATTAAAATTCCCCGCATACTGCATGATTAGTAATGGCGCTGTTGCAAACATTACATGAGGAAATGTTATAGTTCTAAATTTCTGCCAGCTAGAAGCTCCATCCATATCCGCCGCTTCGTACCAATCCTTGGAAATACTTTGTAATATTCCCGTGAAGATAGCAAATACAAAAGGAAAACCTAACCAAACTTGAATACCTATAAGTGCCACTTTCGCCCAGAATGGATCCGTCATCCATGGAATAGCTTGGCCAAAAAGTGGCATTAGAATGTCACGATTGATTGCACCAAAGTCATTATTAAACAGTGCAGCGAAAATTAAAATAGTAACAAACCCTGGGACAGCCCATGGTAAAATCAATACTGTTCTTATAAATTTTTTAAATTTGATTCTTGGGTCATTAACAAATATAGCCAATATTAGAGCCAATGCAATTTGTAAGGTAGTAGCTACTAATGTCCAAATAATTGTCCAAGAGAGAACACTCAAAAATGTACTACGCCAAATTGGTACTGTCAGTAAAGAAGTAAAGTTATCAAATCCTACCCAATTCAATAAGTTTCTCGGTGGAGAATTATATAGGTTGTAATCCGTAAATGCTAAAAAGACCATGAATAATAATGGAAATACAACAACAAATACTAATAAGAATAGTCCAGGACCTACAAGTAAATATGGAAAACTTTTATCCCAACCATCTTTAAAACCTTCTCTTAAACTAGTAGGACGATATCCTTTCTGAAGTTTTACAGCATCTTTATACGCATCCATTAAATTCAATATATAAAAAGTCAATGCAAAACCTGTAATGATAAGAGAAATTATCCCTTGAGCGAGTAAGACACGCGAATCATCTAATCTAGGAACTTCACCAAGAGTTAAAAGGCCCCAATATCCTATATTTAAAAATTGATAAAAGGTCATTATAAACGCGATAAATAACAGAAAAAAAATTGTTCCTTTCAAGAAACGACGGTTATACATTTGCCCTAAACCAGGAATGATAGATAACGTAGTTGCTACCGTTGGATTATGTTTTTTCTTATTCATATTCTTGCACCTGCCTTTGGCAATCTAAAGTGAAAGAATGCTTAATGCATTCTTTCACCATACTCTCTAAAACATTAGTTACTTCCATCTAAAAGTGAGATTTGTTCTTTTATGTTAGCTACAGCTTCTTCTAATACTTCCTTTGGATCTTCCCCTTGAGAAATGAACACTAATGCGTCACCCATTGGATTCCAAACTTGGGCCATTTCAGGTATATTAGGCATTGGGACAGCATATTGTATCTGTTCTTGAATTCCTTGATATAGCTCATCGTCTACTGTTACATCACCCCGTGCCGGAATCCGTTGAAGTTCATCGAACAGAAACTTAGAGTTTTCTGGATTGGACATAAATAATGCAAAATCTGTCGCCCAATATTTGTTTTCGCTATAATCTGAGATAGCCATTCCTTTTACTCCTAAAAACGATTGTAGTTGATTGCCATTAAATGTTGGGAGTGGGGCAATTGCTAAGTTATCACCTAAACCAGAACTAAAATCAGGGATTCCCCAAGGACCCGAAATAACAGCTCCTACTTTACCATCACGGAATAATCCATTCATAACATCGTAAGTAACACTTCTAGGAATATAATTATTTTCATGCCAAGAACGAATTAAATTTGCTCCCTCTACTACTGCATCAGATGCTAATCCAATATCACTCGTATCAAATCCACCTTCTTCATTCTCTCCAAAAACATACCCACCTGCTGCAGTTAAAAAAGGGAACGTTGGATAAAAATCTGATGTTATATTTAAAAATCCATACTCATCTTTCTCCGTATTAGTTAAACTTGCTGCAATATTTGTAATATCTTCTATTGTCTTAGGAGCATCTGGGACAAGTTCTTTATTATA
Organism: Halalkalibacter flavus; assembly: GCF_036663575.1. Classification (NCBI taxonomy): domain Bacteria; kingdom Bacillati; phylum Bacillota; class Bacilli; order Caryophanales; family Bacillaceae; genus Halalkalibacter; species Halalkalibacter flavus. The sequence continues at coordinate 11,161 of NZ_JAWRVK010000067.1, read as the reverse complement.
GAACAACCCAATCGTTTCAACTGATGATGGGATTCCTAATAATTTACCTTCGTACGTAAACGCTTCTAATGCAGACTCTTCATATCCGCTTAATTGTTCTTCTGTTAATGTCAATTCCGATGCTACACCTTGTAAATATGAATCACCTATACGGTCATGTGTTTCGTAATATAAATCAGGTCCTTTCCCTGCAGGTGCATCTAGGGATAGGTCCGCATTTTGAGCATCTATCACGTTCACCTTAATGCCTGTTTCTTCTGTATATCTATCTCCAATAACTTGGAATGTAGATATAACATCATCCCATGCCCAGAAAGTCAGTTCTTCTGGCTTGTCTGGCGCTTCGCCATTACTTGCTTCCTGTTCGATCACCGTTGTGTCACGTTGCGGCCCGCAAGCTGTCAAAATCATTGATAGTACTAACGTCACTACAAAACTAGATGTTATTAATTTGGTCTTTAACATTTTATTTCCCCCTAAGTTGTTTTAAATTAATGAGTACACACACGCTTCATAAGGTCTAAACATTAATTCTTTTGTTAAACTACCATTTTGCTTTTTATAATTTTTTAGAATAAGTGAAGACTCATCGTATTTTAGGTTATCTGGTAGCTCAACTGTAATTACTTTTTCGGTCATATTACAGATAACTAGTGCCTTTTTGTCGCCTAAAACACGTAAATAAGCGAATATTTCAGGGTGATCAGGCAGTAATAACTGATAAGACCCGTAAACAAAAACTTCATTATCTTTTCTTAGTTTTATAAGACTTTTATAAAAATTTAAAATCGAATTCTCATCTACCAATTGGTCTGCGACATTAATAGAAATATAATTTGGATTCATCTTTAACCATGTATTGCTCGCGGTAGAGAAACCAGCGTTTTTGTCCGCATTCCATTGCATTGGTGTCCGCGAATTATCTCGACATTGAGCCCAAATTGTTTTCATTAAATCTTCGTGAGACTCACCTTGTTCACGTTTTTCATGATAAAAATTTAGCATTCCTACATCATTGTAATCTTCAATGCTCTTAAACTGGACATTTGTCATTCCAATTTCTTGCCCTTGATAGATAAAAGGGGTACCTTGCATTAAGAAAAAAGTTGTTGCAAGCATCTTTGCGCTTTCTTTCCAATAGCGTTCATCATCACCCCAGCATGAAACACTTCTAGGCAAATCATGATTTTCTAAAAATAAAGCATTCCATCCCTTTCCCTCTAGTCCAACTTGCCATTTACTTAATGCTTTTTTAAAGCCTAATAGATCTTTTGTATTTTCTTTCCCCTTATCCCATAACGCTACATGGTCAAACTGAAAGATCATATTAAAATAACCATTATCTTCTCCTACCCAAGAATCTGCATCTTTGACAGTTACACCACCAGCTTCACCAACAGTCATTACATCATAGTTTTTAACTGTCTTTTCTGAGAACTCACTTAAAAATTTCTCAATCCCTTTCACATTAGTTGTATATTTTGCTGCAGGTACACAATCTAGCTTTTTGGGATTAGGCAAATCAGGGAAGCCAGGTTCTCTTTTAATATGTGAAATAGCATCAATACGGAAACCATCTATCCCCTTGTCCAGCCACCAATTCACTGTATCGTATAATGTCTGACGCACTTCTGGATTCTCCCAATTTAAATCAGGTTGTCGTTTAGAAAATAAGTGCATAAAGTATTCGTCAGTCTGTTCATCATATTCCCAAATCGAACCACTAAAAATTGACTCCCAATTGTTAGGTGGGTTCCCATCTTCTTTCCCTTTCCGCCAAATATACCAATCACGTTTCGGATTATCTTTAGAAGATCGAGACTCAATAAACCAATCATGTTCATCACTAGTATGATTTATTACTAAGTCAATAATTAATTTCATATCGCGATTATGAACTTCTTCTAGCAATTGGTTAAAATCTTCCATTGTACCAAATTCATCCATAATATCTTGATAATCAGATATATCGTAACCATTATCATCGTTAGGCGACTTATACATTGGGCATATCCATATCACATCTACACCTAAGCTTTTAATATAATCAAGTTTTTGAATCATTCCTTGCAGATCACCAATTCCGTCTCCATTACTATCTTTAAAACTTCTTGGATAGACCTGATAAGCTACACTTTCTTTCCACCATTTTTTTTGCATAAATAATACACTCCTGATTTTCAATAGTCGCATTTTACGTAACCGGTTACGTAAAACAGAAAAATAAAATGACCCAACACATTAAAACCCTATTAATCTTTATACTTTGATCCAGTGAAATTTACGTAACCGGTTACGTAACAATACAAAAAAATTACCTGTGTTCCCTATCAATATTCCTACTGGTTAATTAAATCCTATTGCCACGTAACCGGTTACGTATTTCTGAAAGAGAGACTATTGCGAGCGTACACTCTTTCTCTCAATAATTTGATGATCAAGGATGCAATTATTTACTTCTGTGTCCGAGTTAATCATTTTAAACATCAGATTTGCAGCTTTTTCTGCCATTTCATTATGAGATAGTGAAACCGATGTCAGCGGTGGAGACATAAACTTACATAAACTTATATCATCCATGCCAATAACGGATAATTTTTCAGGAACTTTAATGCCTAAATTATAAGCTGCAGACAAAACACCCATACCAATTTCATCATTCTCTGCGAAAATAGCTGTAAGATCGGGTACCCGATTTAACAAAATTTTGAGTCCTGTTACTCCATCATCGATAGAAAACTTCCCATACTCAATATAACTTTCATTAAAAGGTATGTTGTGGTCCGAGAGAGCTCTTTTGAATCCCTCTACTCTGGGAATAAGGTTACCGGCAATCCATTCTTCTTTATTTCCACTAATCATCCCAATATTTTTATGACCTTTTTGTATTAAATACTTGGTCCCTGTGTACGCAGCTTCGTAGTCATCCGCTGTAACGTAAGGGACGGGAAATTCTGAATAAGCAGACAACAGAACAACTGGAACTCTCATCTTTACGATATAATCATAATACTCTTTTTTCAGTGCTGTACTAGCTAAAATAAGACCATCGATGCGTTTTTCATGTAATAGTTGCAGATATTTCAAAGTTTTGACACCATGCGACTCTGTGTGACATACGATAACACTCGATCCTATCTTGTGTGCAACTGACTCAATTCCATTCAAAAATTCAGTAATTAAAGAACTTGTTAAGTTTGGGACTAATACACCAATGGTATCTGTTCTTTTATTAGTCAATCCTCTTGCTACCCCACTAGGATAGTAATCTAATTCTTGAATAACATTAAGTACTTTTCTTTTTGTCTTTTCTGAATAACCACCTTGGTCGTTCAGTATCCTAGAAACTGTTGCTGTTGAGACATTTGCTTTTTGGGCTACATCTTTGATCGTATAGGTCATAATTATTTCCTTCTTCCTAGTAACGTAACCGGTTACGTAGATGTTAACATAGAACGAAAAGTCTTTCAATAAAATACTAAAAATATAATTCATCTATCATTCACCCTGTTATCCTACACAGGTATACGGGTAGTGAATTAGTTGTTCTCAAGTGGAAAGAAATTTAATTTTGATAAGCATACCGTCCGCATCAATACTCACTATCTACTTACTACATAATCGAATACAAAAATAGACGCTCCTAAAACTAAAAGGATGCGTCCATAACGGGTAAATGAAATATATTACTTGCCTCAGCTCAAAGAGAAACTGGGACACCTTTCCTGTCCCCCGTCCGAGATCGATTTTATAAACTTCGTATGGCGCTTGGGAGATTTTGCAATTGCTTGTTAAGGTCTTCTTCTCTTTTGATAGAAAAATGCGAGATATGGTCATTTTCACTAATATAAATATCAAAGTTAATATCGTTGCCAACAAAGTAAACCTTTCCACCTTGATCGTTTGTTAAATGAAAGGCTTGCATGCAGTGGGTTGGATTATTATCAGTTGGTAATTTATGTCTACAAAGTCCACTTTTGCTCGTATGATTATAACCATGTCTAACAAAAAAACTAAATATCTCTTCAATCAAAGGGTCTTTTACAATAAAGTAATGATCTTCTACAGGATGATTAAAGAAATTAATATCTAACTCCGTTTGAATATGAATTTTTTGTTCTTTAAACGTAATTGGCGCATAATAAGGCAAAACAAAAGAAAAAGGAATCACTCTTTCTTCATTTCGTTGAATTACTAAAGGATCTGTGATTTTTATTTCTAAAATGGGTTCTGTTAAATGACGAAATTCTGTCATATCCATATCATCTTTATAGAACTCTGTATCAATATGAATATATATTTCTGTAATCGTCTGTTCAGCTTTACCACCAAAAATGTGAACCTCACCTTTTACTTCCTTGCCTCGTTCAACTACATTTTCAAACAGTATCGTATTTACTTTGGAAGATCCAATTCCAATTGATGAAAATAGTTTTTCAAACATAAACTTATCTCCCCTTCATAACTGTGTCTTTGGTTTTTATCATCATGAAAAACAACAAAAATCTATGTTATACAATCTATTATATTGAAAGTAAGAGATATGGACTACTTATTTTTTATATAATATGAAACAAACTTTTTTCGAATAAGCCTTAAGTCTATTAGCCGATCCTATGCCTGTAACATAATATGGACTGCTCTTACTAATAGTGCCTTTCCTCCTGCCTTCTATGCAGAGCGTGCCCTGCCTGGCAACGTCCTGGCTCACCCTTTTTCTTCTAGGTAGCTATTCTAATTAAGCACCTCATGCATTCTTACGTATTAATAGTGCCTGGTCACTACCCTAAAAAAACTGCTACCCGGGGTATATTTTACCCTGGGTAGCAGTTTTTCTTTAGCTCCATTCATTACTCTACAATATTAACAAAAATCTCTTCGATTACAGGTTCTTCTTCAATTAACCCATAGTTTTTCAACCATTGAATCGTCTCTTCCCATGATGCAGCTTCCTGGCTACCAAAGCCTTGTTCCGAAGCCATTTTTGGAAGCAAAATTTCTAAACTTTGTTTCTCTACTTCTTCAATTAGCGGGAAGTTCGCTTCGTCTTGATTTGTTAATAAAACGTTTAAAGCATCTTCCGGATTATCTCTCATAAATTCATAGCCTTTTGTGGCTCCACGCCAAAAGGCACGGATTGCATCCTCATTGTTTTCCCAATTCGCATCGTTCGTTACTACGACTAATTCATAAAAGCTTGGCACCCCAAAATCAACCGGGTTAAAGAAACGAGTGTCATGCCCTTTGTGAGCTAAAACTGGTACTTCATGGTTAATATAGGCACCTATAACCGCATCGACATTACCTGTTACAATTGATGACCCTAATTCAAAACCTACATCCACCATCTCCACTTCATCTGGATTGCCGCCATCTGTTGCTACCATTGTCTTTAAAAGTGGAATATTTACCGGTATCCCAGGATAGCCCACTTTTTTTCCTTCTAAATCTTTAGGTGATTCGATAGAACTATCCTCTAACACAACAATGTGATTCAGTGGTGAACGAACGACTGCACCGATTGACTTTACTGGTACCCCCTTTTCGCGGGCCATGATAACATCTGGTTGATATGTTATTCCTAATGTGATTTGTCCTGCTGCAGCTAAGTTAATAGGGTCAGTCGGATTGGCAGGAAACTGAATATTTACTTTAACACCTTCTTCTTCAAAATATCCTTTTTCCTGAGCTACATATAAATAGCTATGTACGGCATTTGGAAACCAATCTAGCATAATATCAACCTCTGCTAATTCAGTTGTTTCCGTTGCTCCTTCTCCTTTAGTTCCTTGCGATTCGTTTGCAGTGCCGCTATTGTTAGTTCCACATGCTGCAATAAGCAATAATAATGCAGCAATCATACTAAAGATAATAATTTTTTTCACCCTGTTTTCCTCCACTTTAATGTAATTTTTTCTATAAGTACAACGAATAAAAATAACACGATTCCGACGAGTGATAATAATAGGATTGGGGCAAATACTCCTGCTCCGTCAAATTGCGTCATCATTCGTCTACTGAAATAACCAAGACCCGCTTGGGCGCCAAGCCACTCTCCAATTGCTGCACCTATGACGCTCAACGTAACAGCTACCTTCAACCCAGAAAAAAAATGGGGCAATGCTGATGGAATGTATAGTTTAAAAAAGATATCTCTTTTTTTTGCACCCAAAGTAAGAAGCAATTCCTTTAATTCCTTGCTGCTTGAGCGAAGTCCGTCAAACGTATTAACGGTAATTGGAAAAAAAGTAATAAGTACAGTTACTACTACTTTACTCCAAATGGAGTAACCAAACCAAAGAACAAAAATTGGTGCTAAGGCGATAATTGGGATTGTTTGTGAAGCAATCATAATGGGATAAAATGCTTTCTCTGCAATCTTACTTTGGCTCATCCATATTGCTAATCCGACCCCAAATATAATAGAAATTGATAACCCTACTAAAATGATAGATATCGTAGCTGGTAAGTGTCTTAAAATTAGGATCTCTTTCAATTCCCATAATTTTAAAACAACCTCCGTCGGTGCCGGCAGAATATAAGACATTCCTACTGCTCTAGCTGCTATCTCCCAACCAACAAGTAATACCAGCACAAGTGACATAGGAAACAGATAATCGTTCCACGACCTCATAGCATCACCTTATGACGAAGCTTTCGAAGCAACTGCTCTTTTAACGAAACTACTTCCGTGCTGTTCATGTCACGGATGGTTCTAGGACGAGACAACGGTACAACAATTTCCTTCAACTCTCTAATAGGGGTATCTGTTAATACAAAAATACGGTCAGAAAGAAATAGAGCTTCATCGACATCATGAGTAATAAACAGTATCGTATTTTCCCGCTTTTGCCACTGCACCAACAACCACTCCTGCATCGTCAGCTTCGTTATCGCATCGAGAGCACTAAACGGTTCATCTAGCAAAAGAACATTAGCACCGCTTAATATCGTCCTTAAAAAGGATACGCGCTGCTTCATACCTCCAGATAAATCGCCGGGATATTTTTTTTCCACCCCTTGAAGGCCAAACTCTTGCAGCAGTATCTTGACTCTTTTATGTGCTTCCGAGCGTCTGACCCCTTGAATCTCTAGCGGCAATGCTGCATTTTCTATAATCGTCCGCCATGGCATGAGAAGATCTTGCTGCGGCATATAGCCAACATGGCCAAGGCGGTCTTTTCTTTCGGATCCATCTAATAAAATTTTCCCCGCAGTAGGTTGCTCCAACCCGGTAATTAACTTGAAAATTGTCGTTTTGCCAGAGCCACTCGCCCCTATAATGCTGATAAATTCTCCTCTCGTCACATTCAAATTAACCGAGTCCAGCATTCGTTGCGAATTTGCATCTTCAGCATTATAGGCAAAGCTTACCTCCTTAAATTGTAGAGCATCATTACTCATCTGTTGGCCACATCTCAAGGTTATAGGACATATCCCAAAACATATACTCAAACCTCGTCGTATTCAGGAAAATTTCCTCTAACTTTAGCAATTCATCTTCTCGTTTTCCTTCTGTTAAACTATCTAAAAGGTCGATGCACCAAATTGCAAGTGAACCAAATTCCTCGGAGGAGTACATCTGAATCCATTCACCGTAAAATTCGTGGTCCGCTGCTCCTGGAATTTGATTAAGTTCTTTGCCAATTTCCCAGTAGCTCCACATACAAGGCAAAAGGGCTGCAACAAGATCAGCAATCGTTCCATTTTGGCCGACGTGCAGCATGTAATGCGTATATGCAAGAGTCGTTGGCGATGGCTTTGCATGCTCTAACTCTTCTTCTGATATATGAAACTTTTTTGCATATTCGCGGTGCAGAGCCATTTCCGTATTCAACGTCGAATCTAACAGGTGAGCGAACTTCCCCATCGTCTCTACATCATCGGTTTTCATTGCCCCGAGGGCAAACAGCTTGGCATAATCAATTAAATATAAGTAATCTTGCACCATAAAAAAACGGAACTTTTCTTTATCGAGCGTCCCACTTCCTATACCTTGGACAAACGGATGAGCATGATTTTTTCGCCAAATCGGCTGTAACTTTTCGTATAGACGTTCACTAAATTTCATTTACTTATTCACTCCTCTTTGTATGACTCCATTCATAAATAAACGCAAGCAACACCTTCGTATATTCAACTAATTGCTCGATTGAAACTTGTTCGTTGACCGCATGAGCATTTCGTAAATCTCCTGGCCCATAAATAACGGTAGGAATTCCTGCATCTCCTAACCAGCCGCCATCGGTTACGGTCGGAGAAACATCAATGATAGCTTCTTTCGTTGAAACAACTTCGTGAGTATGTGCCAAGAGCTTTACACCGGAGTGATTTTGGTCGACTTCCAGTGAAGGGAAAATTTCACCACGATCCTCTATCATCGATGTTCCACCCCAAGTAAACATTGGAGGATTATCCTTTAGCCACGGATCTCCTTGAGCAACGTTTAATATATGTGCTTCAATTTCCTTTGACACAGATTCATACGTTTCATTCGGGTAGTAATGCACGGTAATCCATAGTCGACATTCGTCTGCAATAAACGCTGCATGCCTTCCACCTTCGATAACTGCAGGATTAATAGTGTTTGTACCTGGTAAAAAACCTGGGTAACTTTTTGTAACTGCCCAGTGGCGTTCAAGCTCCTGTAACCCTGCAATCACCTTCATCATTTTTTCAATTGCGCTTGCACCAAACATACCACCGCCGGCATGGATCATATTGCGCCTTGTTGCATCATGGAACGTTTGCTTACTTTTTATCGTAATCCAACCGGTAATAACGCCGCCTTGCCCTTGAATATGTAAATCGCTCGTATCAACAACGATTGCAAAATCTGCTGTATATCCACGCTTCGTACATTCTAGTGTCCCAGCTTCACCGACCTCTTCACCTATAACTGACTGAAATAGTATGTCTCCCGGCAACTCCACACCATTTTTTTGAAGGAGCTGTAGGGCAAATAATGCACCGGCCATTCCTCCCTTCATGTCAGCAGCACCACGCCCGATAATGACGCCGTCACGGACGAGCGGGGCAAATGGGCCCACTTCCCAATTTTCCTCCTCATTCACCTCTGCTACATCGATATGACCGTTAATAATTAAACTATTATACTCAGATGAATGGGTCCCTTTTAATGTTCCAACAACATTCGGGTCGTTTGGGTATACATCCCATATATCTACTCCAAACCCAAGCTCTTTTAACCGACTAGCTATAAAGGTCTGTGCATCCTTTGTATTACGTGCAGGAGGTGCCGGTGTCTCAAAGGAGATTAACGTTTTTACAAGCTCGATTAACTCCTCACGATGCTCGTCCACTTGTGATACTATCGCTTGTAATTTTTCTCTCATCGCTTTCACCTCTACTCGATAAATGAAAAAAACCGCTCCTTCAGAGAGAAGAAGCGGACTTATCCAAAACTATTACTAAATATTAAACAGTAATATGTTCATGTAAAACTTCTTCCCTACGCTAGAATGACCTAGATCAGGTGATAAGGGTTAAGACAAACGTCTCTCTCAGCTAAAAAGCACCCCTAGCAGTTAATTCGTTTTTAGTTGTAAAATACTTCTATGTCTATTTCTAACACAGTTCCTTAGTAGGTGCAATAAAAAATATACAGTTGCACTAAGTAATTGTGCCTAGCACCACCCGTAGTAGAACCCTTTCTTTATAAGTACTTTCACTTTCACCTTCACCAGATATGGGGAGCAGGTACCTAACACAAGGTTCTTTAAGAGCACCTAAGATAATTTATTTAAAGGTTAATCTGAATCTATGCCACGTGTTCTAATATCAATTTTTACAACTAGTAATCTTCTTTTTGAGTTTACATCTGCGATAGTATTTGGTTTTAAGATCATATTTAATATACAAGCATTACTATATGTATCTTGAAGAAATTTGTTTGTTTCATCGATTAAATATCGCTGATTTTGTCGACTAATTTGCAATTCTCTCTCCTTCCTTGACTACTTTAGCCCTCTCCTTACATGTTAATATTTTAATACTAGCTTTTTATGAAAAACGATGTGTGACATTACATTCCTTTATACCAAAATCAATACATTAAGCTCTTTTGATTTAGTCCCCGGTCTTGATTGAATAAGATTAATGATACGAATGAGTCTGGTTACTCGGTCGGACATGGGATCATCCTTTCTATGTTTAAACCTTAATTTCTATGTATTTTAATAACACATTGCCCATCCATAGGCTGCAAACAATTCTCTTTTAATTGGATAGACATACTCGTCCCTCTTTCTTGTTTCTTATCATTCTACAACTTACTCTGTCCCTACTGTATATTTTTAACATTTTATATTCTGTAATTTAGATTACTCACTATCTAGCTACTACATAATCCAATATAAAAAGAGACGCTCCTAAAACTAAAAGGATGCGTCCATAACGGGGTAGGTTAAATATATTAATTTTCAACTATGGGTGAAGAAATTAATTTAGTCCAAGCGACATAAGGAACAGATTCCTTGCCTCAACGTCAAATGTTCAAAGAGGAACTGGGACACCTTTCCTATCCCCTTGCTTTGATTATTATATTATTTAGTACGATTTAGTTATTTAACTTTTTTAATATTAACCCCAATCCTCCTCCAACCCCAATTCCCATTACAATCATTAATAGGATTAAATGAACAGTGGTTAATGTTTCTAGGTTAAGAGCTATAACCGCTCCTAGTACTCCTATGATTCCTGCCATTACCCAACTTAGTAAAAAAACTTGCCATCTTTTCATTAAATACTCCCTCCCTATCGCGCATTATCCATCATAAAAATACTCACAGGAATAAATTGCGGTATTATCTTTTAATTATATATCTTTTTTCAACCACCAAACACCCGCACACTCAGGAAGTGTTAGTAAGCTTTCTTTTATCACTTTATTTGCAAGGTCGTCACCAAAGAAGAATCTGGTTAACTTATCAGCTTCATTAGATGCTGCTCCTTCTAGCGCATTCCTATTATGTAGCGTATGTTCGTCTCTCCTATTTCCATGCGGAGCGTGCCCTGCCTGACAACGTCCTGGCTCACCCTTTCTCTTCTACGGGGAAGGTTATTCATGGAGTTGTTCTTAGAAGTAATTCACTTTGTGTTACGAAGAGAAAGGGTTCGGACTCACTTCTTTTCTTCTACT
>NZ_JAWRVK010000066.1:0-15588 GCF_036663575.1 Halalkalibacter flavus | reverse complement strand
ACAACCTTTCTTCTATATAGTGTAACAAATCTATAGAAACTTAACTAAGTTGTGTCCATGAAACTATACTAGCATCAGGTTGATAAGAGTATAAAATTTATGTATAATAATCAATAATAAAGTATATATAGTTTATAAAGATTAACTATAAGTAATCTATGAGATAATTTAATACATTTAAAACGTGGAAGCACCACACTAAGAGCCGATGGGTAGAAATACCTGCATCGATTTATTAGTGGTGCTTTTTTCTGTTTTGTTATAAATTAAATGACTCTAAAGAGGTGAGATGAAAATGAACTTTGGTATACATACTGCAAAATTGGATAGAGAACTTTTAAGAGCTATCGCCAAAAAGGAAATCGTTATGTCAAAAACAGCTATAAACCTCATCTTCCACCTACTTCCATATGTGGACCATGACGGAAGAATTCATCTCGATAAAGAATTAGTAAAAAAACAAATGTACTGCGAAAGACGTTCTTTCCGTAGAGCTTTAGATGAATTATGCGAAATTACATACAGAGGTAAGAAACTATTAACTTTTGAAAATGGTTACTACGTTTCTAGTTTCCACGTGTCTACAAAAGGGGCGGACTCTTACCTAAAGCACCTTCCAATCTTCACTTCGCCTGAATTCTTGGAATTAACCTTAAACCAAACACGACTATTTCTTTATGTCGCAACATTAAACGTATGGAATCAAGATACGAAGGTAGCTATTGAAAACCTCTATAAAAACACGTTACATAACGATAAATTTGGCATGCCTGTTTATCACAGTTATCAAGACATGGTTGAGGATTTATTTTATCTCATCGACAATGGCTTCGTTTCCGCACGCCTTCCAGGAGAAACCTCTGAAATCGATAAAAACAATAGCAATTACAAGGAATTGTTTAACCAGATGTGCGGATTTGTAAACAACAAGAAAAAACGCACCAGCAAATATAAAAAGAATAATCATGTGATCGGTCTTAAAGTAGCAACTGAGACATTCCAACAGAAAGCAATATCCAATAAGGCTAGTGAAACAGAAATTCGTTTATTAGCAGAGAAGCACCACATGTTTCATGAGGATATGAAACAAGACACTTTCCATATGTTTACCGGAAAGAAAAAATCATTGATGCAGCAATTCGACGAAGCCGGACTAAACATTTATCGTGCATCCTTGGAGAAATACTTTGCTGAAAAACATGAGAACATTGTTTATTACGATTTAAAAAATAAAGCTGTTAATTACTTCGTTGACTTTTACTTATTAGAGGAAATCAAGAAGGTTATTTTATCTGCTCTTAAATTCGAAACGAAAAAAATTAGGGGAGAGGAGTTTACTTCTAAATATTCATTTAAAGAAGGCCACATCTATGGACTAGTGAACTTATTCATCGCTGATTCTAGCGAAGAACACAAAGTATTGATTGATCAAGATATACAATTAATCCAAGAAGCACACGAAGTCATGTCCTCTCGCACTGCAAAAGCACCATGGACAGACTTATCTGATTCCATAACAGCCGCTTTTGTAAAACACACATACACAGTCAAAGGAATGTTCGAAGAAGAGTGTAAGAAAAATGGCATTGATAATGCAGATATCCTTTTTGAAAAAATTGATGAAAAAGAACTGATCGTTTCCTTAGCAAGTAACTCTCTCCTTTCTCAACAAAAGAAAGCAGACGAGGAAGCTCAAAAACTAAAACAGATTGTTCGCTTTTTCAGAAAGAAAAGAATTCCACTCAGAATGAACGCCAAACTGTTAGAAAAACAAGAGCAAGAGCGACGAGAACAACAAAATAAACAACGAACCCATAAGAGTAATTTCGATTGGCTCGAACAACGATAAAGCTGTGTCCTTTTTTAAAAAAAGAAAGGATAACGGCTTATTCGTGTTGGACTTACTAGTAATCAAACAATAAACAAAGTGATCACACAACCTATACACACATATAAACCTGGCATGAATTAACTTTTAGTTCATACCAGGTTTTTTTAATGCCTATTGCTTCCATTTTTATGTAAATCCATTCAATTATAATATCAACTAAAATTGTTATACCTAAAGCAATTTTTGTTATCGTTCCATTTGTTTTATCAACTATATCAACAAGTAAATTAGGAGAAAAAAGACCATTTAACGCACCTCGTGTCATTTAGTCAGAAAAATACAAAAAAACGCCAACTACTTACCGTTGAAGGGATTGACGTTCTCTTATTTTCAAAACCGGATTTCACAATATTATTTGTTATTGTATTTGTTTATTGTATTTGTAATGAGATTTGAAATAGAATTTGTCATTCTGTTTTTAGGAAAGACAATGAATTTTTATTTATTAATAATATGAACCATTAATATAATTTCAAGATATTTTAATCTAAAGTAGAAATGCACCTTTAAAAAACTAATTCCTAATGATTTGTTCTAAAGATTAAATAATTTTATGGATAAAAAGATGGATAATAATTATCCGTCAATTATCCATCTTTTTATCCATTTTTAAGTGGTTTTAAACTCAGTAATACCATACGTTTCGGTATGGTTTTTTATAAAGTGGGGAAAACTCGATAAAATTGTTGTTAATTAGTACCCTCTAACAAAAAAATTTACGACAAATGTAGAAGAGGTCAGTTATGACTTAAGGTATACATACGTAAGGGTTAAAGTATCAAAATTAAACTTAAGGGGTTCGTTATTTTACAGCCATTGAAATGTACCACCTCTGAAATAGCTTTACCACCCAATGACCAAAAGTGTACCAAAGAGTAACAGACCGTTTACCATTGTAATCTTTCTGGATATAACAGATATAACCAGAGTTTTGAAAATAAAAAGTTTATAAAGATTTGATTGATTGTCAATAAGACCGTTCTTTTGCAAGTGGTCTAGATTTTATTATTTAGTAGACTAAATACTCGCAACAAATAATTTCGTTTATGAAAGAATGTACTTTATTAAAGAGGTTTTATTTATTGGAGGTAGGAGTTCCACAATCGGCCAGATTGCTTAACAACATATTAATAATCTTGCAAAAAAGTGAATAAGGTAAAATAGTTTATTCTTGAAGGGGGAGTCTAATTGAAACATTTTAAAAGATGGATAAATCGGATTTTCAATCATAATCTTAGAAAAAAATTGACTCTTGTTATGGGATCTCAATACGAACCGCAAATATTTGGCCAACCAGTTGAACGAAACCAAACTTCATTAATAAGTACCAGAGATGTCGAAAAATACTTTCGTCCTTCCAATATCCCTATTAAAAATACCCTTGTCAAGAACATTCAATTTTTTGATCCCTATTATGAAAAAAGCTACAAAGAAATTAAACTCCCTGCAACATTAACTCGGACTCCTGATGAAACTGTTTTAAATTACTTTAGTATTTTAAGAGAGGCAGAAAACCTCACTCAAAACCAGTTGGGTGGGTGCGGAACTGTGGGGATGGCAAAGTTGCCGTATCCAATTGCTTATAACTTTTTTACTAAAGACTATCATAAAAGGGTTTCCTATAATGAATATCTTCAATCGTTTGCTGGAATTGGACATATAAATTTAATTAAGATGAACAGACTCCCTGATGAAAAAGGCCTTGTGCCTTATTTCATTGAGCTAGAAAGCATCGAAGGTTCATCAAAAGGTGTCACCTATTTTGCTTATTATTACGGCTATGTCCAATTAAAGAAAGTTCAAAACCTGTATAAAATTGACGAGATGAAATTGTACGGAGAGGACTTTCTATGTGCACCATATCACCTCTGGCAGCATGATGCGGAAGCAGTTGTTGGTATTATGTATGGAAACTGGTGCAAGTTAATAAAAAAACAGCTACCTACTAAACAAGATGGTTACGTCAAAACCATTGATTATATTGGTACGGATAGAGCCGATTATCGGTTTATTTTTTATCAATTAGCAAATGATACAGATGTATTAATATCTCAATATAAAAAGGATTCTGAAGGATACTGGGAACCCATTAGAATTGATCCTAGCAAATGTGTAAAAAACTAAGTGTGTTATTAAAGAAACTCGAACCTTTACTCATAATCACAAAAAGATACTATAGCTTTTATATGCAGCAATCGAATCGCTAATTTTGAATAAGCAAGGCGAAAAACAACAGATCTATTTGCTACACAGTTCAAGGATACTATTCAATAGAAAAAACACAGTGTGTTAGACTAAGAATATAACAACCAGATATATCGGTTGAGCTCTCCCCACCGTCCTGGCCTTGACACTGGGGCCCTACCACCTTTGGAAACCCTTGAGTAAGAAAGGAAAGGCACCTTCCATTCAACGCTCCTCCGTCGCTAGAGGATACAAAAGGGGGCCTCAAGTGTAAAGGCACCGCTACGCTCAGGACTAGATAGTGCAAGGCGAATACGTTGTTCTTCGGCTAAAAGAAAAGAAAGGGGATGAATCCGGGTGAGGTATAGGCATTTAGCTGGATTTGGAAAGCGAATAGAATATTATCTAATTTGATTAATGCTTAAAGAAGGATTAGATTGTTATGTTCCTCTTGTTGATGATGATGGAATAGACGTTGTTATAAGGAAAGCAGATGGCAGTTTTATTGAAATGCAAATCAAAGCACGGTCGAAAAATGTGAAATTTGGCGACGCTGCTTTATTCGCAGCAATGACACATGATTATCGAGATAATTACTATTTTGTGTTTTATTCAGAGCGGATGGAAACCATGTGGATAATGACCTCAGAAGAATATCTCAATGAATGTACAACGAATAAGACTGGGAAAAATGTCGGAAAAAGGAGTATATGGCTAAATGGCCGAAAGAAGAATCAAGACACAGGAGAAAGTGAAGAATATCCTTTGGACAGCCTTAGTAAATATATAGCCCGAGATTTTGCGAGATTTAGGTAGGTTTCATTGTCCTATAATTAATATGAGAAGGAAGCGGGGATAAGAAATGATACAAATAGATTGGAGGCAGTTTGGGAGGAAATTTGAAAGCTTACAAGAATCCTTTGAAGAACTATGTCATTATTTGTTTTGTAGAGAGTTAAAAGTGACAGGGGCAATTTCAGCAGATCATAATCAAAAGGGCCTAGAAACAAAACCTGTAAATTACAAAGGAAAGAGCTATGGCTATCAATCTAAATTTTTTGATATTAAAATTGATTACGGCCAAATCAGTCATTCTATTAAAAATGCACTTGAAGAATTTGATGGAGAACTTGATTATATATTTATTTACCTAAATAAGGCAGCAAGGACAAGCTGTGATAGTGCTCAAAAAATTGTGAAGATGGCAAAGGATAAAGGGGTAACAATTGTATGGAAGGATATTACATCGATAAAGACATTGCTAGTACAGCCATCAAATATTGACATAGCTCAGGCCTTTTTTGGTGTTGGAGATGAATTTAGATTTATTAAGGAAAATACCAATCAAGACATAATCACTTTGCTTCAATCAAGAGAGTATTTAGATCTACCAATTGTTACAGACAGCAATACTTATTTGTTTAGTGAAGTGATAGAGATAATTTTAAATGTCCAGGATAAAATTTCTATGGTTATTGGAAATCCTGGATCAGGTAAAAGTATTTGTATGCATAATTTCTTTCAAGAATATTCTGGATTAAATAAGCCCGACGAGAAGAGTATGCTTAATGTGCTTGAAAAAAATAATGCTATCCCTATGTTAATTAACTTAAAGTATTGTTCTAAAGAATCCTTAGAAAACTTAATTAGAAATAGACAGAATGACTATAAAATGCGTGAAGGCGTACATAATTTTATATATTTATTAGATGGGCTAGATGAAATACCAGAAACGGAAGTAGAAATTACTCTTCATTATATTAATGAGATAGTAAATAATCATAATACAAGTAAAGTGATTGTTTCATCTAGACAGGAAAGCATCAACAGAATATTAATAAAAGGTTATTTTCCAGATATAAAAGAGTACAAAATTGGAGAACTAGGTATTTCTGATATCCAGAAATACTTTGATGCTAAAAATGATACTAAAAAAATAAGATTACTTGATGAATTGAAAACTGAAAGTCAATTGTTATCAGAAATTAAAGACATATTATTAATAAGATCGTTATGGGATGTTATTGATAAGGGGAATTCCAAAAATTATATTATCGATATTTTAAAGTTGAAAATCGAATCGATAATTGATGATGTTGAACATAAAAAATTACTCAATCATCTAAACATACCAAATCCAAAGAAAAATGAAATAATTGAGTTAAATAAATTAATTTCATATGAGATGCAAAAATATTTCACATTAAATTTTTCAAACAAAAAGGTTTATGAGCTAGTCCTTAATAAATATCCAAGAATTGATTATAAAGATGCAAATCAAATTGTTGCTTATCTAGCTGAGAGCTTTTTTGAGAAAAACTATAATCAAGAATCGCTTGATTATTTTTCATACGTATATCAGCACAGGAGATTTCAAGAATATTTTTTTTCACAGAAATTAATAGAAGAATATGAGGTTAACCCCAATGTTCTAAGAGATTTACGTGTATTATCAAACAGAAAATTTTTTGAAGAATTTTTCATGCAGGTATTAAGACAGGAATACTCTTACAAAAATAATTTAGCAGGGATGATTGAACTAAATCTTATAAATGTTTATCTGGGGAAGAATAAAGCCTGGGGTGCAGATGATCCATCTTATTTGCATTCTGAGGAATTAACCAAAGCAATTGCAGTACAAAGGGATGAGATATTCGAATCGTTAACTACTGAAGAAAACCTACCTTTAGCCAGTCATTTAAGCGGTGACTTAGAAAAAATTCTTGGAGAAATAGAAGATAGAAATACCAACAAACAATACAAAAATATCATACCAAATCCATTAGAAGAAAAGATACGAAGTGTCCTTAGAAACATAGTAGTTTGTTGGAAAAATGGAAAATTTAATCTATCAAAGGAATTGGTGGATAAACTAGTTCTATTAAATAGAAAAATAGAGGAAAATTATAAGGATTTTTCAAAGCATTTTTCTAATGCTGTTATTAAAGATATAAAAAATTTCTTATTTATTCAGCTTTATATAATGGAACAGAATGCTATTAATGTTCTTGAAGATCTTGTGAGAAAGAACTATATTGACGATGAAAAAGGTTATATGCTTGCTGAAACACATGATGAGCAAATTATAAAAGCATTTTTAAAGTGTATATTAGATAAGAGAAGTGACGACATAGTAGACTTGATAGGTTTACTAAATGATAAAGAATTAGTGGCATTATTAGAATTATTTTGTCAAACAGACTATTTACACTATTTATGGGAAGGTAGAATTAATCAAGCATTATCCGCAAGGATAGAACGGATGTCTGTAGATGAATTATTGAATAATGAAATAGGAATTGTATTTAAAAATTATTTGGGTATGGATATTTCTGAAGAAGAGAGGGAAGCTCTAACTAATTTTTGGAATAGCTTGAGTGATAAAAGGTATATAGATTTATTTACTCATAAAGAATATAATCAAATTTATTCATTTATTACTGTTGCATGTAATAAACATGTAGACTTTTTCAGTAGAGGATTTGTGGATGCGAAAGCTATCTACGTTGATTTGTATAAAGGGTATTTTGATTTACTAGAGAATAAAATCAGTATTGGAAAGGTAGTAAAGAGGTTTTGTGATTGCAATGACATACTTTCGTCTTCGAATAATTACATTTATTCGTTCTCAAAAGCTTGGGCCAGCATACTGACAAATGCAGCAATAAATATAGATAAATTAAGAAGGATTAAAGATTATTTATTTTCAAATACAGACCAAGTTAGCGTACTTACAATCCTTTGTTACATAAAAGAGAAAAACATAGACTTATTTAGCAAGCTGGTAGACATTTCCGAAATAGAGCAAATCGAAAAACATCTAATAAAAAATGGTCCAGAATATACATTTAGCATAGAAGATAATGTAAACAGTTGGTTTCAATTAGCATACTTATATTCCGAATTTAACGAAAATAAAAGTATCGATTGTATTTCAAAGGGGATTAATAAAGGAATATTAAGACACGGCTGGAGAAAAGACGGAATTGTAGATTTTGAACTGATAAATTCCCTTGAGTTAATGGTTGAAAACAATTTTATTAGTAAGGAAAAAAATAGAGCAATAATCCAAAAGGTATTTAAATATCTTTCCTTTCTAGGGAAAATTACTGATGATTCTGGTGATTGGAGAGCTTTTGAGAAGTTACTCAGAATTACCAGTAGGATTGATCTAGATCTTGCAGAGGAATTTCTGAGGATAATGAAGCAGGAGGATTTATTATTTAATGAGTTAGTTACGGTTTTTTTAATTGAAAAGGTCTATCATATAAATGATATAAGCGAATTACAAAAAGTAATGGATCTTTATAGGATAGAGCATGACGGTTATCATGGAAGAAATTATGAATCATATTATCGAGAAAAAATTAAGGTTTACTTTGAAGTTTTAGAAGCAGGTATATTTGAAGATGAAGAAGAAAAAGATGCCTTTGATCAAGCATATTTCTGTTTTGAAAACATCAAAAGGCACAGCGATGAAGCAATAATCAATGACTTAGATGTATACAATAGGTATAAACAATTATGTGAAGTATATGGCAAGGAATGCAATGCAGTATTTAAAGCGACAACAAATATCGAACAAGAAACTAGTTCAAGGGAAAATTTGATAGATAGTGAATTGTTAAAACTGCTTAATGAGGTTGAGGATCAAGATGCCTTAAATGATATATATAACAAAATAAATGAACCATCCAATGTAGTAAAAACACAAGAAGTATGGAATAAAATCGTTAATAAGACTCATAAGATAACGTCATCTTTAGAAATGTTTTTTGATTACCTGAAGAAGATATATTATTCACATTTTTATTACTCAGCAAATTCGGACTATGTTGACTTTGGCGTTGCATACGCTTTAAGTAAAATAGATATGAGACAAGATATGCTTAATTTTATATATGAAAACAGCGGGCATAATGGGTTTTATACAATGATAAAGGTATATTCTATAAATGGAAATAAAGAAGAATGCTTAAAGCTTTTTCATAGGTTTATAAGGTTTTGTGATTTCTTAGTATTTGCTGAATGAGGTTAATGAAGGATTGAAATTGTGTTGTTTTTGATTAGACCCCCTATTCTTGAGGGGGGGACATCTTTGCGCAAAATCAACTATTTGCGTTTCAGTATCATGATTACGCACACAACACACAAAGAGAATGTCGCATTACTTGAAATAAAATATTGATTAAATGAGCCCAAATTGGGCTCATTTTTGAATTATTTTCTTTTCTGCACCAAACAGGCCAGGTTGTTTAACAAGGCATTTTGATAGAAATGCAAAAACGTAGATGGTTTTGTGAAAAAGATACTTAGTAAAGGCAGTAAGTAATAGTAATATGGAAGATGAGGTTATTATTTTACTACGTAGTAGACTAATACTACGCAGCAAATGTCCTCATTTTAGCCGACTTTGTGAAAGAATGTAACTAACGAGGTTAATTAAAGTATGATCAATACTCTTATTATTATTTTGAAATATCTCGCACATCAAATTTCTTTCTATATTGGGATGGAGAATATCGCTTATGCTCTTTAAACTTCCGAATGAAATAGCTGAAATTTTCAAAACCAACCATAAAGGAAATATCCAAGACTTTTAGATTACTGCTTTTTAATAACTCAGCTGCTTTTTCACATCGATATTCATTTATATAGGTAATAGGTGTTCTGCCAATTACCTCATGAAAATATTTTGAGAAATAGTTTTTATTCATATTTAAAAGAGAGGCTAAGTCTTCAAGTAATATTTTTTTATCGTAATTATCCTGGATATAGGTAATTACTTTTTTTATATTTTCCTGTTTTTCTTTCACATTTGTTTGTAGTTTCAAAAAAAGGTTTCTTTCAAAAAGTGCAAAAATAATTTCGAGTAACGTGATCTTAATATTTAATGCAGAGAGTTCAGATACGGATTTGTTTATTTTAATAACTTTTATTAATTTATCAGCAATATCATTTTTAAATTTTCCTTCAATCTGAACGAAAGAAGGAAAACGTAAAAATCCTTTTGTTATAGGTTTTATTATAGAATTTTGGCTCGTATCGGGATAGTCAAAATTTAATATCTGTGGGTGAAATACGATAGCATGATGGATCGAGGGACCTGTTGAGGAAACTTGGTGCAAGTCCCCAGAATTAATAAAAATAAACTGCCCCTTCGTTACTTGTACTATTTCTGAATTAATGATAACTTCCATCACTCCGTCCTCAACAAAGATAAATTCTAATTCCTCATGCCAATGATAGCCTACATGATAATCTTTTTCTCTAACCTTACTGTAAACGTGAAATGGAAATAATGGAGTACCATGAATTGAGTTTTCTTTTAACGATGACTTTTTCATAATAAATCCCCTAAAGTGAAAATAGTGTTACTTTTTTTATGAAAGTGCAAGAAGTAATAGTTCGTAATCATTATACTGAACTTGTAAGCGCAACACAAAGGGGAGGATTTAAAATGAAAAAAACAAAGCAAAATTGGTGGCATAAAAGTGTTATTTATCAAATATATCCTCGCAGCTTTTATGATAGTAATGGTGACGGAATTGGCGATTTACAGGGGATTATAAGCAAATTAGATTATTTAAAAAAATTAGGGATTGATGTCATTTGGTTAAGTCCAGTTTATAAGTCTCCCAATGTAGATAATGGTTATGATATTAGTGATTACTACTCCATTTTATCGGAATATGGAACAATGGAAGATATGAATAAATTGCTACTTGAAAGCGAAAAAAGAGGCATAAAAATCATTATGGATCTAGTAGTAAACCACACTTCAGATCAGCATCCTTGGTTCATTGAAGCAAAAAAATCGAAAGATAATCCTTATAGAGATTATTATATTTGGCGTGACCCTGTGAATGGTCAGGTGCCAAATGAATTAAAATCTAATTTTGGCGGTTCAGCCTGGGAGTATGATAAAAATACAAACCAGTATTATTTACATTTCTATAGCAAAGAGCAACCTGATTTGAATTGGGAACATGAAGAAATGAAAAAGAGTATCTGGGATATGATGAATTATTGGATTGATAAAGGTATTAGTGGTTTTAGAATGGACGTTATTGATTTAATTGGGAAGGACCCAGATCAACAAATAAAAGAAAACGGTCCCAAACTACATGAATATTTGCAAGAAATGTATAAAGAGACTTTTGGGAAGCATGATTTATTAACTGTCGGAGAAACATGGGGAGCTACAACTGAAAATGCTAAATTATACTCCGACCCTGAACGTGAAGAATTAAATATGGTCTTTCAATTTGAACATTTGCAATTGGATAAGATACCTGGAAAGCAAAGATGGGACTTAAAGAAATTAGAATTAATAGAATTAAAACAAGTGTTAAGTAAATGGCAGTATGCTCTAGATCAAAATGGTTGGAATAGTCTTTTCTGGAATAACCACGACTTACCACGGATTGTATCTAGGTGGGGGAATGATCGTGAGTATCGGGTAGAATCGGCAAAAATGTTAGCAACATTATTACATGGAATGAAGGGCACACCATATGTTTACCAAGGAGAAGAAATTGGTATGACGAATGCTGCTTTTGATTCGATTGATGATTATATAGATATTGAAACTCAAAATATTTACAAAGAACGACTAGCTGCTGGTTTTAGCGAAGAAGAAATAATGAAATCGTTTTATATGAAAGCAAGAGACAATGCTAGAACCCCAATGCAATGGTCTAATGATATAAATGCAGGTTTTTCTACAGGGAAACCATGGATGAAACTCAATCCTAATTACACATTCATTAACGTTGAAAGCGCAATTAATGATTCAGAGTCCATCTTCTATCACTATCAAAAATTAATTAAGATGAGAAAGAATAATAAAACTCTTGTTTATGGTACTTATCAACTCTTAAATCCTGGTGATGAAAATATTTATGCGTATGAACGTATTTTAGGGGAAGAAAAGCTTTTAATTGTTTGTAACTTTTACGAACATGTTCAAGATTTTTCATATACAATTGCGACCAATGAAAATGTAGAAATTCTATTAAGTAATTATAATGACTCTAGTTTAGAAGTGAAGAATCTAACATTAAGACCATATGAAGCGATTATCTATAAAATACAACAAGAAAGGCTTGAGAAAAATGAGTAAAAAAATAGATCAAACAGCTCAACAAATTTTAGAAACGATTGGCGGACCAGAAAATATCATAAGTGCAGCCCATTGTGCCACTCGTCTACGTTTAGTATTGAAGGACGAATCAATAGTAAAAACGGAAGAATTAGGGAATATAGAACTCGTAAAAGGTCAATTTAGCAGCTCTGGACAATATCAAGTTATTATAGGGGCGGGCACTGTCAATGAAGTTTATGCTTCATTGATCAAACTCGCCAATATTACCGAATCAACCTAAATCAGAAGTGAAAAAAGAAGCGGACAAAAAAATGAATGTCGTTCAAAAGTTAGTTAAACTGCTATCTGACATTTTTGTACCTATTATTCCTGCCCTAGTTGCTGCAGGACTACTAATGGGTATAAATAATGTTTTAACTTCTCAAGGATTGTTTGTAGAAGGGAAGTCACTAATTGACCTTTACCCGCAAATTACTGACCTAGCTGATATGATTAATGTCTTTGCGAATGCAGCTTTTGTTTTTCTCCCTATATTAATTGGTTTTTCTGCGACGAAAATGTTTGGTGGGAATCCTTATTTAGGAGCAGTTATGGGAATGATCATGGTACATCCCGCTCTTTTAAATGCATATGGATATGGTGATGCGGTACTTAATGATTCTGTCCCTGTTTGGAACATTTTTGGGTTAACAATTGAAAAAGTAGGGTATCAAGGTACTGTTTTCCCTATACTTGCTGCAGCATTTATCTTGGCCTGGACTGAGAAGAACTTGCGTAAAATTATTCCTTCCGTGCTCGATAACTTATTAACACCTTTACTAACTGTTTTCATTACAAGTTTTCTTACTTTCACTATTGTAGGCGGTATCATGAGGTCAGCTGGTGACCTTTTATCAGATGGTTTGGTATGGATTTACGATACACTTGGTTTGTTCGGAGGCGCTATTTTTGGCTTTATTATGGCGCCGCTAACATTAACAGGTATGCATCATAGTCTTCTCCCGATTGATATTCAGTTAATTGCAGCAGGAGGATCTTTCTTACTTGCCCTTGTAGCGTGTAACAACGTTGCTCAGGGAGGAGCAACGTTTGCTGCTATGCTCCTTACAAAAGATAAGAAAATGAAAAGTATTGCAGTGTCCTCAGGTATATCTGCGTTACTAGGAATTACAGAGCCTGCCATGTTTGGTGTAAATCTTAAGATGAAATATCCGTTTTATGCAGCGATGATCGGCTCGGCAATAGGGTGCTCTTATGCTGCGTTAGCTCAAATTACAAACGTAGCACCAGGACCAGCTGGCGTTATTGGATTTGTTACAATTGAAGCTGGTGGTGTTATTAACTTTATTATAGCTGTAACTATTTCTCTTATAGCATCATTCTTACTAACGATAATTATGTCTAAATCTAAAAGATTAAATAAAAGCTTATAAAACAAACCCTGTATAATCAAGCGTATCTTTAAAAAAGAGCGATCAAAAAAGATCGCTTTTTTCTTCAACGAACGGATGCTTATATTGAAGAAGAACAACTACCAAAATAAACTCATTTGCTGCATAGTACAAAAATACTATTCATTAGAAAAGGATATTCCACATGGGTTCATTGCGGAAGACCATAAGCCTAATTCTTCGGTAAAAATAAGGAGGAGTAGGTTTTTGTATTTTGCAGAAAAATACACATAGTACAATTGCGCATGCGGAGTATTACAACTTGAGATGGAGCTTCTATGGGCATGCTCCTGTAGCCATAGGGCTTGGCTAAGCCTTAAAGGCTTGTATGGCCATCTCTCCTTGTAGCGATTGATTATTTATAATAAATGGTTTCCTATTATCGGATTTGATCAAAGCGTTAGTAAACGAGGCCGTGTGACAAAACGATATTATGTCGTTATATATGTGCTCAACATGGAAGAAAAGAAGAGGAATATTCATTCACTCATGAAAAAGTTTTATCTAGATAAAAACCCGCTCCTGCGGCAGTGAGTGGGCTTTTCATAGAATCACTAAAGGCTTTAATTAAGAATCAGGGGCGTTAGACAAACTAAACGACAATTACTAGATATTTTTAATTTTGCTCAACTTAGCTTTTACTATTATATGGTCCTTATTTAATAATAGAATAAATGACTAATTGGTAACCTCGTTCTTTAAAGTATTCAATAAATCTATATTGATTAGGAAAAGCGGTTAATAAGGCTATCTTATCCTTTGGCATATTTGTTTTAAAAATTACGCAATCTCCATTCTTGAGAGAATGCTTGTAAAGCTTATTCATTTTTATCACGTCTCTCTAAAACATATTTCTCAATGAGAGATAAGGGAATTATGTCTAGGCTTTTCTTTACCCCGATGTTAAAAATAATTAACTGTAAAACTGCAATTAATTCGTCATCATTATAGAGGAGCTTCCCTTCTCGCGGCATTTCCCATTTTTGAGGGAGAAAGGACTTGGCAGTATTGTAATCTAAATTTTGAGCTTCAAATTTAAGTTTTAAACTAGGTTTATTCCTACTATTGTTATAATCTTGGTAATAAATTTCTTTTATTTTATCTTTTGTATATGGCAAAGATACAATTATTTCTTGATCTTCTTCTAACTTCTTCTTAAAGTAGCTCTCAAATTCTTTATCTTTGTCCATTCGTGTTACAACTCCTCTGCAACTTTAATAGAGAATTGGGTATTACTTTCAATATATTTTACTCTTCAATGTTTAAGAATTATACAGTAAAACCTATATACTCTATAATTAACTAATACGTTGATGGTTTATCCAAGAAGATAATTATAAATAAAAAGGACAGAAATTTCTTTCCATCCTTTTTCAATGTGAATCTATACAGAATTTAGGTTAAGGGGAAATGTGTGCTTATCTTAGGTTACATACTTTAAAGAACGATATGCCTTAGGAGGCAATTCTCCTGCACCTACGTGTATTACTTGATACTTTTTATTTTTGTTCTCATAATCCTCGACAATCTTATCTAAATCCAATTCCCTATCTAGCTTAAGGGTATCGTTAAAAAAATCTCGTGTTTCTTGATTGTAGACAACTAACCAAAAAGTAGCTTCCATGTTTTTCATAACCTTTCACCTCATTTCTATTAATAGATTAACATCTTGAGTATTATGACTAAAATTATGAATAGCAGTATTTTTGAAAGTAGATCATTAAGAGAAATGTAAAGGAGCGGTTAGTTTTGGAAATGAGGAATGCAGCCTTAGCGGTTATAGAAAAGCAAATACTGGCATCTAAAAGCTTTTTGAAGGAAGAGTATGGCATTATGGTATTAGGTATATTTGGTTCATATTCCCGCAATGAACAAACCTTGGATCTAGGTCAATATTTTGGACACAAAAAAGTTAACTTTCTTACCAATTATCAAGTAGACTCAGGTGGCTTGAC
>NZ_JAWRVK010000065.1:0-15938 GCF_036663575.1 Halalkalibacter flavus | reverse complement strand
AGTGCCTCTTCATCGATTACTGGCTCTACCTCTTCGATTCCTTCTTCTACTTCTAGCGCCTCTTCATCGATTACTGGCTCTACCTCTTCGATTCCTTCTTCTACTTCTAGTGCCTCTTCATCGATTACTGGCTCTACCTCTTCGATTCCTTCTTCTACTTCTAGCGCCTCTTCATCGATTACTGGGGCTTCCTCTTCGATCCCTTCTTCTACTTCTAGCGCCTCTTCATCGATTACTGGGGCTTCCTCTTCGATTCCTTCTTCTACTTCTGGTGTCACTGTATCTAGTTCTATGCTTTGAAGGTGGTTCTCGATGTATTGACCCTTATATTGAATTAATTGATCGTAATGATTAAAAATAGTTTGATAGTTTTCGTAGATAATATTTTCAACATCATGTTTTATTAGGCCGTCATCAATGTTATCAATAACCTCTTCCTCTATTACCTCAACATCCGTTCCTTCTTCGATAACATCTTCATCAACAGACTTATCCTCATCTACAACGTCTACTTCTTCAACTGTATCCTCCTCGATTCCGTCTTCTTCTACAACATCTGCTTCTTCAGTCATTTCCTCTTCGATTCCGTCTTCTTCTACGACATCTGCTTCTTCAATTACTTCTTCCTCGGCTCCGTCTTCTTCCACTACGTTTGTTTCTTCAGTTGCTTCTTCTTCGGCTCCGTCTTCTTCCACTACGTTTGTTTCTTCAGTTGCTTCTTCTTCGGCTCCGTCTTCTTCCGCTACGTCTGTTTCTTCAGTTGCTTCTTCTTCGGCTCCGTCTTCTTCCACTACGTCTGTTTCTTCAGTTGCTTCTTCTTCGGCTCCGTCTTCTTCCACTACGTCTGTTTCTTCAGCTTCTTCTTCTTCTGTTCCGTCTTCTTCTACTACGTCTGTTTCTTCAGCTTCTTCTTCTTCTTCTTCTGTTCCGTCTTCTTCTACGACATCTGCTTCTTCAATTTCGTCTTCCTCATCAGCCGATTCATCTATGCTGTCATCTTCATCAATTACATCTTCTATATCATCATCACTATTGTCATCTAAGCCATCTTCCGAATGCTCGTTAAGCAAATCCTCTAATACTTCATCATTACCTTTTGCAACCTCTCGCATGATCTTCCCTTTTTCAGGCGATCCAGGAATGCTTTTGGCTACTTCTGAAACGATTTCGCCATGGTTTTTTTCGTTATTTCCTAATTCCGATGCGGAAACAGGTGCGCCCGCAGCAGCAAATGCACTTGCCACCATCGCTGTAGATAACACGAAAGGTACTACTTTTTTAGAGTTTTTTCTCCTATTCAATTGCATATCTTTCTTTTTCACCATGTTTCTTCCTCCCTTAATGCGTAAGATTGTTTTTAAGGTGGGCTACCTATTACGTTACAAATGTTCATTCTGTGTTGTCGAAACGAATAAGTCGCTCCCTCCTTTTGTCATTTTTTGCAGTATCTTTTACTGCTTGTCCTACACTTTACAGAAGAAATGTAACTAATCTATGAACTTAAGTAGATAGAATTTAGACCTTTTTATGAACTCTCGACACATTTTTTAAGAATACATATCCATAAATAGGGGAAACTTCCTATATTCAATATCAAAAGGAGAGATTTATATGAAAACATGGGCCGTGCAATTGGGCGAAGAGATTATAAAAGAATACAACATCCCTTTTAAAGGAATTATTGTTGAGTCAGAAGAAAAGCCTACCGGCAGTCAGATTAACCAGTATTTAAAAGAGCAACATTTTCCCGAAAAAGAGGATGTATTCTACGATTTGATCACAGACATTACGGAGATCAATTTATAACCAAGGTGCCTCACCTCAATGAGGATAGGCACCTCCCATTGATGCTATCCAACTTACACAGTTTACTGTCCAAACTGGATCGGATTCTGTCCAAAAAGTACGAATTTTTCTGTCCCGAACCCCCACAACGTGTAAAAAGGAGGGCACCAAAAAAGGTGAAAACCGACCTTTTTCAGTGACTAAATTAAGTAGCAATGGCGCCGCACGTTGCGCGCCTTCTATGAGAAAACCACTCATAGAAGGCTTTTAAAATATTGCAACGGCTCTGCACATTGCTTCGAGGGCACTAAAAAAGGTGAAAACCGACCTTTTTCAGTGCCCTCTGTAAAAAGCCTGCTATCACCAAAGTAATAGCAGGCTTCCATCATTATCAGCATACCTTTTACTCCACACCAAACGCATACCGCGTTCGAGTCTCATACCGCTCTCCTGCCCGAAGTACTGGCGAAGGAAAATGTGGCTGATTAATTGAATCCGGTGCTCCTTGCGTTTCCAAGCATAGTCCTAAATACTTTCGTGCTTGAACACCTTTCACTTCATAATTATCCTCAATCTGAGTGCCTGTATACAAAACAACACAAGGCTCATCCGTCTCAATAACTAGCACACGACCACTCTTCTCATCTTTCAACTTAATCTCTTGATCATTGTTGGCATTCAGCATAAACGGATGATCATAGCCTCTTCCGGCCAAGACATTTTGCTTATATTCTGACACAGCACCATCTCTAATTTTTCTTCCATTTCTAAAGTCAAACGGCATATCATCGACGCGGAGCTTTTCACCCGTTGGCATAAGATCCGGTTTTAGCTCTAGAAACTCACTACTATTAATTGTAAGTGTATGGTCTAGAATATCTTCTTTCAGGTCGCCACTTAAATTAAAATACGTATGATTCGTTAAGTTCACAATCGTTGTTTGATCACTTGTTGCTAAATAATCTACAAGAAGCTCATTCTCCTCTGTCAGCGTATATGTGACACTCACATCAAGGTTTCCAGGATACCCTTCTTCCCCATCCTTACTTAAGTAGCTGAATCTCACACCCACTCGATCTTCAGCTTCGAATGTCTCAGCCTCCCAAATCACATGACTAAATCCTTCCTTCCCTCCATGTAAATGGTTTTCCCCGTCATTTTTCAGCAAACGGTAGCTCTTTCCTTCTAATTCAAACTCTGCACCACTTATTCTTCCTGCAAAACGACCAACAATTGTTCCAAAATAAGGAGAGTAACGCTCATAGTCTTCAACATTATCAAAGCCGAGCACAACATCTTCTACTTTTCCTTCGCGGTCTGGCGTTAAAAGTCTTGTGATAATTCCTCCATAGTTTAGACACGTCATCTCCATTCCTTTGCTGTTACGGAGAATAAAGGATGTGACCTCTTTCCCATTTAACATACCAAAAAACTCTTTCATCACTCTCATAAAAAAAAACTCCTCTCAAATTAATTAATTTAATTTATTATCAACTTAAAAAAAGGCGACCTGCTCCCACAAGCCGCTTTATCATACTAATTTACCCCGCCAGGCATAAAGACTTTGTTTATAATCAATGCAACCGCGCCTAAGACCATCCCCTTTTTACCAAGCTTCGAACAAACCACTTTGATGTCTTCAGATGAGTTCGTTAAGATATATTGATTCACCATTTGCTGCAGCGAATCAATGACAAGATTATCTTCCCCTTCAAATATTTGACCTTCTAATATAATTCTAGATGGTTTAAGAATATTGATCATGTTCGCCGTAGCTATTCCAAGCGACTTACCCGTATCTTCTAAAATCGTACTCGCTAGCTGATCGCCCTCTTTGGCTGCTTTAAACACCAACTCCGTTGATAAAATAGACTTATCACCGTTCGTCCAGTCCGCCAAGACCGTCTCCCGGCCTGACTCGATTGCCTCTTGCGTGCGCTCTAAAATAGACGTTTCTGAAGCACACGCTTCCAAACATCCTCTGTTCCCGCAGCGGCAAACTGGTCCGTTAACATCTACAATCGTATGACCAATTTCTCCTGCTGTATTAAATGAACTTCGATACACTTCATTATTAATAAAAATACCCGAACCGACCCCACGGCCGACACTTAAACAGAGAAAGTCAGAAACGCCTTGTCCTTGGCCAAACCAGTTTTCAGCAATGACCAAAGCACGGACATCATTCTCTACCATAACGGGAATGTTAAACTCACTTTCTAGTTCATCCTTTAATGGTACATCTCGAAGCTGCAGGTGAGGTGAGAAGATCGCCACTCCCTTATCCGGATTCACAAGCCCATGCATTGCCACCCCTAACCCAAGAATGTATTTCTTATCTACCTCATGTTCTGTTAGTACATAATGGATGCTTTCTTTGACCATGGCCAAAAACTCATTCTTTGTCGGTAAAGTTGTTATTTTTTGAACGTAATCAAATGTGATTTTTCCATCGAGCGTAGCAATGACGACCCGAATCACTTCCGCTGCCGCATAGACTCCAACCACAAAATAAGCAGATGAATTAATGCTAAGCATGATCGGTCTTCTTCCACCGACGTTTGATTTACTGGCCTCTTGTTCAATAATGAGATTTTTTTCTACAAGCTCATTCACTAGCCCTCCAACGGTTGGCGGTGTTAATTTAGTAATTTTGGCAATTTCCGCTCTCGAAATTGGACCTTTTAAACGTATTAAATTTAAAATTGTTGATTGATTAAGTGACTTCATCCCTTCGAAACTACCTGTTTTATAAACCATATCCATCCGCCTTCAATTTAGATTCACATTTGAACTATTTCTTCCGACTCTTTATTTAAATTGTTTAATTAACTTAAGTATCATATATTACAAAAGGTTGGTCAATAAGTTAGCCTGCTTAAACAACAACTTTCTACCAACTTAATCGTTAAAAACAGGTGCCTTCTGAGGCTCACTGCTTGGGATTGAGCCTTTAATTGTCGGCCAACCATCTTCCCAAATAATCGGATCAATCATTAACGGTCGCCTTGTTGCCCCGAGTGGCAAATAAGGTTTGTCACGTTCAATCGCATGGTACACAATCCAATCTGTTCCTTCATCATCAGTAATGATGGCGTTGTGCCCTGGACCAACAAACACTGACTCGCTATCTTCCTCTGACTCACCTTTTAAAATAAGTGTTCCTTCCGAATCAAGGAGATCGTTTCCATCCTTATCGAGATAAGGTCCTTCAATTGATTCAGCTCTGCCGACAGCGACTCTATATTTACTATTTAACCCTTCACAACATGAACCAAGCGAGGCAAAAAAGTAAAAATACCCATCTCGCTCAATAATATAAGGGGCTTCAAAGGCATTCCCGGCTACTCTAAACTTTTCCCCTGTGACTTCAAGGCCATCCTCACTTAGCTCAACCCCATAGATACCATGGAAACTGCCCCAAAATAGATAGTTCTTCCCGTCATACTCATAGAACATTGGGTCAATCGAGTTACGAACATCGATTTCTGAGCTTGTAAATAAATTCCCAAGATCCTCAAACGGTCCTTCTGGGTTCTCAGAAATTGCAATCCCGATTCCAGGGTCTGGGTCCCCCCACGTTGAAACAGCATAATATAAATAATACTTATCATTTCGGTGAACAATATCAGGCGCCCATAAAAAGCCCTGGTCCTTCCACTCTGGCTTCTCTTCTAATGCTTCTCCGACATACTCCCACTCAACTAAATCCTTTGATCTTATGATCGGAATCAGCGGTTGACCTCTTTCATCTCCAAAATGATCCTCTGTCCCATACACATAAAAGTATCCATCGTGCGCATAAACAATCGAAGGATCGGCAATAACCGGTTCAAATACTGGATTTTGATATGTTTTTGCTTCTTCAGATTGGCAGCCTGTCATGAGTAAACCTCCAAGTACAAATAATAAAAACCACTTTTTCATTATAGTACTCCTTTCCTCTGTTATAAAGAAACGCCTTGTAGATAGTACGAAAAAGGACGTTTTTCCCTTTTTCGTACTATCATTTCACAAGGCGCTTGATTGTCATTATTTTTGATCATTAATCTCTTTGATTTTAGCTAAGTCGCACTTCGGTTCGCGGTTGTAAGTTAAAAGCCCATTAATTTCTTGTTCAACGTCCGTTAATTGCGTATAGCAAAATCCTTGTAAAATATCAGAATGATAGATTGCCTCGGTGACTTTACGGTATTCCTCAATCAGGTCTTCACTTGATTTAACCGATGAATAACCCCAGCCATCTTGCTCATCCACTTGATAGGCAATTCCACCATACTCTGTAATAAGAATTGGCTCGCCGCGATATTCATACCCTTCTGCGTAGATGACTCGGTTTGCCGGTTCTGTATTGATCGCACGTTCAACTGTTTCATATGACTTTTTAATATGCTCTGCAGAGTTATAGTTATGGATTCCGCAAATATCAGAGATTGTGTGCTCCCATCCTTCATTTGAAAGAACAGGACGTGTCGTATCAATTGATTTTGTTAAATAGTACATCGATGTTGCATGATCTTGCTGTTGTTTTTCATAAGCAACACGCGAGATTCCCCAACTTTCATTTAAAGGCACCCATACGATTAAACTTGGATGGTTATAGTCACGTTTGACAACATCGACCCACTCTGTCACCATTCGGCGGACAGCTTCTTCACTATACTCCGAGCAGTTCGCCATCTCGCCCCAAACTAAAAACCCTAGTTTATCAGCCCAGTATAAATAACGAGGATCTTCAACTTTTTGGTGTTTTCTCGCACCATTAAAGCCCATTTCCTTCGATACTAAGATGTCACCCTTTAGATCATCATCTGTTGGAGCTGTTAATAACGCACCTGGGAAGTACCCTTGATCAAGTACTAGCTTTTGGAAGTAAGGCTTGTTGTTAAGCTTGAACTTTCCATTTTCAATCGAGACCTTTCTCATTCCAAAATACGTATCAACGGAGTCTAGCACTTCACCTTCACTTACTAGCTTAATATTGACGTCAAATAAATTCGGATTTTCCGGCGTCCAATACCAGCCATCATCATGAACATTGCTTCGATCCGTAAAGCGATTGCGCAAATTATAGCTTCGTTTAATATATGATTCTAGTACTTTTGATTCTTCTTCTACGAGAACTTGATCACCAAAAGAGATCGTTGTCTTAATCGTCAATGACGTATCTTTTGGTACATCGTATTCGACAATAATATCTCCTCGATCAATATCCGGTGTAAAGCGTACGCCTTCAATTTTTTTCTCAGAAACTGGCTCAAGCCAAACCGGCTGCCAGATTCCTGTTGTTCTTGTATAAAAAATCGATGCAGATTGCTCATGCCAATATTGCTTCCCTCTTGGGATCGTCACATCTTCTGACGGGTCTTCCACTCGTACAACAATTTCATTTTCACGATCTCTGTTATAGTGTGGTGTGATATTTGCTGAGAACGGTGTATTTCCCCCTTCATGGAACGTCACAAGCTCCCCGTTAATATAAACCCAAGATTTATAGTCAACTGCTCCAAAGTGCAGAATCAACTCTTGATCTAACCAATCTTCACTTACTGTAAAGGTTCTGCGATACCAAACTACATCATGAAAGCTATGATCATTAATCCCGCTTTTCTCAGTTTGATAAGCAAAAGGAACAACGATTTTCATTGATTGTGGAAATTCTTTATACCATTTCTCTTTTAAGCCACGGTTCTTGTCGTCAAAAGCAAAATCCCACTCACCATTTAGATTTAGCCATTCCTTACGCACGAACTGAGGACGTGGATATTCGTTTCGAATTGTACTCATGTTATCTCTCCTTACTTAATACCAGATTGTGTAACACCTTTAATGAAGTAGCGCTGTCCAATGATAAACACGATCACTGCTGGAATTGTTGCAATTGACGTTAACGCCATTAATTTTCCGTATGATGAAACGAAGCTTCCTTGCTGCATAACCGCGATCCCTGTAGCGATCGTTCTCATTTCTGGAGAACTTGTCGCAACGAGCGGCCATAAGAAATCGTTGTAAATCATCATGAAAGAGAAAATTGACAACGTCCATAAAATCGGTTTAGCCGAAGGAACGACAATACGGATAAAAATTTGCCATTTGTTCGCTCCGTCCAATTTCGCTGCTTCTTCAAGCTCTTTCGGGAATGTCTTAAAAAATTGATAAAGCAAGAACACTCCAAACGCATTAGCTGTATATGGCAAAATCAAAGCCGCATACGTATTTAATAGACCTAGATTGCTAAATTGCATGTACATTGGTAGAAACGTGATCACAAACGGAATCATTAACGTACTAACAAATAACGGGAAAAGGTACTTTTTAAAAGGAACATCTAACCGCGCCAATCCATAAGCTGCCATCGCATCGATCGAAACGATGATCATCGTTCCAACAAGACCAGCGAAAATTGAGTTAAACATCCATCTTACGACTGGAACGTTCAAGCCTTCGCCTAATAACGTATATGTGTAATTTTCAATCGTAAAGTTTTGTGGTATCCAATTTAACCCACCTGTTAATGCTTCTGTATCTGTTTTAAAAGAAGTGGAAAGCATCCAGAATAATGGCATTAAGAAGAGGATCGCGACCACTACAGCTATACTAACTAGAAGGATTGATTTTTTCTTTTTGCCCATACTCCCACTCCTTTCTTGTTTTTCCTTTTAAACTTGCCTTCTTCACTTGCTCGATTGATTCTAAATTGAATCACTGATATGGCAATCATTATGAGTGCCATTAAGATCGCCATAGCCGAAGCAGAACCTAACTGACGTTGAGAAAAGGCTTCATCAACAATACTCATAAGTAAAACCTCTGTTTGATTCCCAGGACCACCCCTTGTCATTAAGTACGGCTGACCATACACATTAAATGACGCAATCGTTGATGTAATGAAAACAAACAACATGACAGGTCGAATGGTTGGCAATGTGATATGAATCAATTTCTTCCATGAGCTAGCACCATCAATCGATGCTGATTCGTATAATTCTTCAGGAACTTCATTTAATGCGTTTATAAACAGAATCATATTAAATCCAATTGTCCACCAAAGCGTAGCAACGACAATCGAAATCCATGCATAAGGAATTCTTGTCAGCCACGGGATCGGATCAAGACCTAATACACTCAAATATTCGTTAATCAGACCAGAGTTTGTATCAAGCAGCCATAGCCAGACTATCGCGATAACCGACACAGACACAACATATGGTATAAAGTAAACCGTTCTGAAAAACCCTTGTACTTTTTTCGGTAAGTTTGTCACTAAAAGCGCTAATAACAATCCAATGACAACTAATAATGGAACAGAAAAGATAACAAACTTAAATGTATTAAATAACCCATTAAAGAAAACAGAGTTAAGATGAGTCCCAGGATCAAAAATAGCAATATAGTTTTGTAATCCTACGAAAGGTCGATCTTTCGAAAGCAAATCCCAACTATGAAAACTAATATATATTCCATAAATGATTGGAATTAAGAGAAAGCATACAAACATCACAAAATAAGGCAAAACAAATAAGAACGAGGTAAATTGTGACCATTTTGAGTTTTTCATCCAATCCCCCTCCTTTTCCATTAATTATCCATATTTTTTAAAAGGAAAGAGCAGGGTGACCCTGCTCCCATGTTTAGTTAAGTCGTTGCTGAGCTCGATTTGTTGCTTCTTCTAGAGCTTCTCTCGGCTCTTTTTGCCCAAGTAGCACTTCGTTAACCGCTTCCATTAGAGGATCTGATAATTGGCCCCAGTTACGAACTCGCGGTGAGAAATGCGTGTAATCAAACTGCTTTGCCACCTCAGGCTGTTGTTTCATTTCTTGGAACTCATCACTTTCATATACTGCTTTTGATACTGGAGCTTGACCAGATTCAGCCCAAGCCATACCATTTTCAGCTGTAAAACTTAAAAATTGCTTAATCGCTTCGTGCTTTTCTTCCCCTACTACTTCTGGAACAACAAAGTTATGTGAGTTTCCAAATACAGCTTGCTGCTCTGTACCTAGCATCGGAACCGGTGCTACACCAAAGTTCATACCTGCATCTTCCCATTGCTGTAACATCCATGGGCCGTTCATGTGCATGGCGTTTTTCCCTTGTAAGAATAGAGTAACTTCTCCATCTTGTTGAACATCAGAAGGTGATACACCATACTCCGTAATTAAAGAACGTTGGAACTCTAATGCTTCTACTACTTCTTCTGAATCATAAAGCACTTGACCATCATCAATTAACTTACCACCATTTTGATAGACGATTGTCGGCATAATAAATTGTTGCGGCCATAAAGTTGGTACAACATAACCATATTGGCCATTGCCATCCGTTAACTTTTGTGCAAACTCTACGAACTCTTCACGATTTGTTGGTGGCACATCAGGATCTAGACCTGCCGCTTCAAATAGATCTTTGTTCCAATAGAACATTAACGGGTGAATATCCAACGGAATTCCGTATAGCTCTCCATCAACCATCGCACCTTCTACTGCATTCTCGTTATAATCTTCTAGATTAACTGTTTCACCAGTAATTTCATCTAAGTTTTTCAAAAGGTCATTTTCCACATAAGTAAGAAGTTGATCAGCATGCATAACCATTAAATCAGGTACATTACGATTGTCGTTTAACGTCAAATCAATTGTCGTATAATACTCAGACTGAGGAACCACTTGATAGTCTACAGAGAATTCATCTTGAGACTCGTTAAACGCATTGACAATCTCCTGCATTTTTGGACCATCCGGACCAGAGAAAGGAACCCATAACGTGATTTGCTCTCCTCCTGCAGCACTTTCTGTATCGTCACCAGCTGTGCCCGATCCCTCATCATTTCCACAAGCAACTAACCCTACTAATAAAAGAATGATTAATAACTTTCCACTTAAAAACCTTTTCATTACTATTCCCCCTTTATTTGAAGAACCAAATCAAATTAGTTAATTAATTTAATTTATAATCATAATATACCTATATGCAAACGCTGTCAACTGTTTTTTAGGCTTGTATATACAGTATTTATTCCTGATATAGCGTGTAATTAGGTCTATAATGCAAATTAATTAAATTAATTAAATATCAAAACCACTTCTATTATTATAAGTATTTTATTGTATCTAGCTTTAAAAATAAGTGCATTTTACTCGGAAGATTTGAAGAGATTTTTTATTTACTGTCCAAATTAAAAGGACACTCTAATGAATGTCCTTTTCTCCTAACCTTAATTCAAAATTGCTCTAATCTCTTGTATTTTACGTGACACTAAAGGATAAAAATTGTTCTTTGCACTTTCTGTCGTATTCCC
This sequence comes from Halalkalibacter flavus, assembly GCF_036663575.1. Lineage (NCBI taxonomy): Bacteria > Bacillati > Bacillota > Bacilli > Caryophanales > Bacillaceae > Halalkalibacter > Halalkalibacter flavus. The sequence goes on along the minus strand of NZ_JAWRVK010000065.1, from coordinate 4,855 downwards.
GCCGAAGAATCCCGTACCAGGGCATGTTTTAACAGAAACTCCTTCACTTCGATCCAACACTCTCTCCCCTGTGTTCATATCCCACCAACGATGATACGTGATGCTGTCAACAGAAGGAGTTAACCCAAACTTCATACAGAGCAATGCCGTAAGATAGATAATCGTTTCTCTGTGTTCAGCAGTCATTTGATCATTACCTAAGTCAAAATTCCCAACATGTTCGATATTTAATCCAATAGAATTTGCTTTTGGACCAATCGAGCCATCTGGAGCGCTGTTAAATGGTCTAGATACTGCTATTTTTCCGTCTGGGAATGTAGTAATGTTTTGGGCGATGTTTTCCCAGCCCATTTCTTTCGTATGATAATACTCCATCCCCTTAAGCAACGAAAAGTGATTGTTCCCATTAAAATGGCCATAAGCCGGTGACCATGTGTGGTGTTGTTGAATGAGGCTTATGTTCCTCGTGAATTCATGGTTAAATAACCAGTCTTTAAATTCCTCTCTCGTCATAAGTACATACTGACCATCCATCGATAATTTCTTAGGAGGAATCTTTAACTTTTGCCCTATGTATAATACATCCGATGTTAATCCATTCGTTTCTTTTATTGCTTGAACTGTAGAATTATATGCTCTTGAAAGCTTCCATAATGTATCCCCAGCAACCACTTCATACCTCATTGGAACAAACAATCTCTGGCCAACTAATAATAAGTCAGATTGCAGTCCATTTGTTAGTTTTACCTCTCGGACAGACGTGTCATACTTGTTTGCGATCTTCCAAAGTGTATCCCCTGCTCTTACATCATACAAATTGCTATGGTTTTCTGCAGCTGTGGAAACAGGAGAAATGCTCATAAAGAGTACGGTAATGATACTAAATATAAGAACGAGCCTTTTCATTTTTTACACCCTTTCTTTTTAAGCTTTTATTAGCTTGTAAAACTGCCATTAAACTATTCGAAATACTAATTGTTAAAATTTAGTGTAACTTCTTTTAATGGCTCCTTTCTGTCCGAAACTACACCATATTCTGTCCAAAACCCTCAATATACTGTCCAACCGACATATCCGCTCCTCATACCAGCATCAGCACAAAAAAAGAAGAAATCATTTCCACAAATTCCGTATATCTTCCGAGCAGAAGACAAATAGTATAAATGTAAAAATCCAAAGGAGGTGCAGCCATTATGGACGCACAGCGCGCACAAGAAATCTGCTCATCATCAGAAATGAAAAACGTGATGTATAACGGTCAAGCTGTTTACATTGAGCATGTAGACCAAGGCAGCGGACAAGCTACAGTTCATCCACTAGATAATCCAAGCAGCAAACAAAGTGTTTCGGTAAATGAGTTAACTGAGCAATAAGCTCCCCAAAACAAATTAACCTCTCATCCAAGTGATGAGAGGTTAATTTGGCTTATGCAGCTATCGAAGAGGTCTGAAAATGTATCTCTTGTGTACTTTTTAATTTCTTAGTCAATACAAAAAGCTCTGCAGACATTAGTCCACAGAGCTTTTCTCCTATTCACCTACAACACCTTCGACAAAAACGCTTGCGTTCGTTCATGCTGCGGATTCCCAAACAAATCTTCAGGTTTCCCTTCTTCGACAATATACCCGCCGTCCATAAAGATGACCCGGTCCGCTACTTCTCTAGCAAACCCCATCTCATGGGTTACGATCATCATCGTCATTCCTTCTTTAGCAAGATCCTTCATAACCGCTAACACATCTCCGACCATTTCCGGATCTAATGCCGAGGTTGGCTCGTCAAACAGCATAATGTTCGGCTCCATTGCGAGCGCTCTCGCAATCGCTGCACGCTGCTTCTGTCCACCAGATAAATTATCTGGGTATACATCTGCTTTATCTGATAAACCAACCTTCTCAAGCAATTCTTTCCCAAGCTGATCCACTTCTGCCTTCGCTTTTCCTTTTAGACGTTTCGGAGCAACCGTCACATTCTCCAACACGGTCATATGCGGAAAGAGGTTAAACTGCTGAAACACCATTCCGAGCCTTTGACGCATTTTGTTAATGTTGTTTTTCGGATCAGTGATATCTGTTCCTTCAATGTATATCGATCCGCCCGTCGGCTCTTCTAATCGATTAATGCAACGCAAAAACGTACTTTTTCCAGAACCTGATGGACCAATAACACAGACGACTTCACGTTCCTTTACTTCGGCATTAATATCTTTTAATACTTCTAAATCCCCAAAAGACTTACGTAAATTCTCTATTTTTATCATGCGACATCAAATCTCCTTTCAAGCCAGCGAGAAAATAACGTCAGTGCGTAAATTAAAACAAAATACAAAATACCGACTAACGCTAAAATTTCAAATGCCCGGAAGTTCATCGCATAAATCGACTGACCAGACATCGTCAATTCTGCAATCCCGATAACAGAAAGAAGCGACGTGTCTTTAATACTCACAATAAACTGATTCACAAAGGCCGGGATCATCCGACGGACAGCCTGAGGCAAAATGATTAGTCGCATCGTTTCCCCATATGAAAAACCAAGCGTTCTCCCAGCCTCCATTTGTCCTTTGTCAATCGAGTTGATCCCCGCACGGAAAATCTCAACTAAGTAAGCCCCGGCATTAATACTGATCGCAATAATCCCGGCCGTTAACGCCGACATCGTAATTCCTGTCCCTGCCGGCAAACCAAAATAAATAAACAAAATCTGTACCAAAATTGGTGTTCCTCTAATGATGTCCACATAGATCGTTGCAATAGTTTTAAGCAGCTTGTTTCTTGAAATGCTGCATAACCCTAAAACTAATCCAATTACGAGTGCAATTAAAAGAGAAATAACGGTAATGACAACAGTCCACCACAACCCTTTTAATAGAACCGGTAAGGCATCGATCATGATCTCTAACGTTCCGATTGTTCAACACCCTCTCTTTGTGAAAAAAGGTGAGACCATAAAAGTCGCACCTCACCCTTTCTCTTATCTCTTACTCTGCAAAATAGCTATCGTATATTTCATCATACGTGCCGTTTTCCATAATTTCTGCTAGGCCCTCATCCATTAACTCAAGCAAACCATCTGCTCCTTTAGAAACCGCAATTCCGTAATCTTCCCCAGTTAAACGGTCACCTACAATACGAACGTCAGAATCGTCACCATCTAGAGCAATTTTGTACGCTACACTTGGATAGTCATTAATCATCGCATCAGCGTTTCCAGAAACAATTTCCATGTACATCGTTGCATCTTCTTGAAGGACCGTTACATCACCGTCATATTCTTCCGCAAACTCTCTCGCTTTCTCAAGGCCTGATGTTCCTTGTTTTGCAACAAGCTGCGCTCCCTCTAAACCTTCAACGCTTTCAATCTCACTATCTATCGCAACGACAAGTGATAGACCAGATTCAAAATATGGTTGTGTAAAATCAACAACCTCCGCACGATCTTCACGAATGGTAATTGCTGATACCGCCGCATCTACTTGATTCGCTTGTAACGCTGGAATAATTCCATCAAATCGCATAATCTCCCAGCTTACTTCTAACCCTTGCAGATCAGCAATCGCCTCAATAATATCAATATCAAATCCTGTTAAATCCCCATCAACAATATATTCAAATGGCGGGTAGTCTTGTACGACAGCCACTTTAATCTCTTCTTTCTCTGCTGGTTCCGTTGCTTCTTGTTCCGTTGTTTCCTCCTCAGCTTCACTTCCTGCTTGCTCTTCACCTTGTGTTTCTTCAGCTGTCCCACAAGCTGTCAGCATCAGTAACAATGCCGTCGTGAACAACGCCATTAAAGTACTTTTCATTGTCACATTTTTTCTCTTTAGACCGTGTGTTCCTTTCATCTTGCTTCCCCTTTTTAGTTCAACCTTCGAAATTTTAGGCAGACTATGTAATCTTTAGACTTTTCTAACTTTATACATAATTTCTATTCAAGGCAAATTGTGTAAATTATGAAAATACGGACTATTCAAGGACTGAATAGGATAAGAGTATGTCATGTTGATGACCTTTTGTTTTCCTCCCAAATAACTGGATATGCTCTTGAATGCTCTTTTTCGAGGGTGTGAAGGGTAATGTAAAAAAGCTGAGCCCCAAAACAAGGAGCTCAGCTTCAAATTTACTACTTATTTATTAAAAAACACCTTAAAAGTAAGAGCCATCATCGTTAAAAATCCAGGGTTTCTAAGTGCTGTACTTGTCATCATTATTACCTCCTGTTTGTTCATCTCTTTAACTTGAGTTCATCATACCAAGCATTAAAAGAGCTGTAAGCAAACTTGTCAGATAATGTCCCAGTAAATATATATTTAGAATATATCTATTGGAAATTTTACACTTAGAACCCTTCTAGATCACACTCCTTCTGTAACGGCAGCTTCTCCCTTGCCACAACTCCGAAATGTCAGAACACCAGACGTAATCATTTAGAGTAAATGTCGATTATTCGAAAATGTCTAATTTTCTAATCTCTCAATATATTGCCGTTTATCAGTAAAAAGATGAACACCATTGTTGTATTAAATAAACAGCACATTCGAATCATTGAAATTTTCAAGGATATAAGGAATTTGGTAGTTAACGTTTTTTTTGCCATACAGAAAAAAGGTAGGGATAAAATTCTTATCCCCATCCTTTTTAAAATATTTTGCAATATGTAATAAAGTATAAACTGTTAAATTAAACTTCTGCTATATATGGCGCACCCTAGAGGATTCGAACCTCTGACCGACGGCTTAGAAGGCCGTTGCTCTATCCAGCTGAGCTAAGGGCACAAAAAATGGTGCGGGTGAAGGGAGTCGAACCCCCACGTCATAAGACACTAGATCCTAAGTCTAGCGCGTCTGCCAATTCCG
>NZ_JAWRVK010000064.1:0-18173 GCF_036663575.1 Halalkalibacter flavus | reverse complement strand
GGACATCGAAGTATAAGGCTAAAAGCGTATACCGTCTAAAGACGGTGGAGTTAGACCACGCGTTTGGAAATTAAAAAGAATAAATAAGCTTCTAAGCTTAAATAGTTCTAGGAAAATACAAATTTTCAGGCTACCAATACACCAATTTTTTGGGTTTGGTAGCCTGAGTTAGATTTTAAATGTATATTCTCTGTCACCAGCAACCCTTGTTCCACTCTTGCTCCCTTTTCTTGAAGAACGAACTCTATATACTTCCTTCCCTCTTCTCAAATACTTAAATAAACCTGACAAACCGATTATAAGTAAAACTGTCATTGAAATACCGTAGAAGATGGATTTAAAAGTATAACTAAGCGATCCCATACTACTTACATCGTAGAACCTAAATTACACAATAATACAATCACTATAATAATTTATTTTTCATCCTATTCTCTCCTTTCAAATAAAATTAAAATTTATCTTTGAACATAAAAAACTACTATTTTATTAATCTCCCTCGTTACCTCGATTAGAAAAGGGCAATTCTCTTACTCGAGGATTGCTCATCATTAGTTGAAGAAATGTATTGAAGAAGAGCATCTTTACTTCTTCTTAGAAGCGACTTAATTCTGTAAGATTTAATTAAGAACGATGTTTAATACATTTAATCAATTTATATCTCATCAGCCATTTTTAAAATAGCTCTTATTATTACATCAGGTTGGTCATACATTACTGAGTGACTACTATTGGGAACTAAAATGAATTCACTATTAGTGGATAAATTGGTCAATTTTTTTTGAGCATCCATCCATATCTTTTCAAAGATTTCCGCCTCTTTTTCTGAGAATCCTAATTCTGTTGCCTGCAATTCTACATCACTCGGTGTTATAATGGTTAAAGGCTTATCTCCTAAAGAGTGAGTATCTACTAGTAATTTCTCATTGATTTTTATTTGCTTAATTTCTTCATTTAATACTTTGAAAAATGAAGTGTCCCAATGTACATTTACATACTTTTTTGCAGAAAGGTAATTTGGAATTGAATCTGAAATCATACTTTCCCCAAATAGTCGTACTATTCCAATTTGAGATAATATGCGATTCATCGATTGGTCTTGTGTTTCGAAAAAATTGTCATTAAATGATTTTGCTTGTTCTGAAAAATACTCATTTCTAGAATCAACAAGCACTAATCCCGATACCTTTTCTGGGTACTTTTCTACAAAGAGACGAGAATAAATCCCTCCAACAGAATGCCCCACTAATATTACAGGGCTGTCAATTTTAGAAGATTCGAGAATCTTACTTAAATCATTAATCGTCGTATCGATAGAAAACCCATCAGGAGGTGGATCACTCCATCCATACCCTGCTCGGTCATAAGTGATTACTTGAGTATGTTTTGATAGTTCTTTCTGAATGTTTGACCAATCATAGGACCAATTACCAGTTCCTGTTTCAATAACAACAGGTGGCAAACTCGTTTTGGTTCCTTTGATATTCATATGTATTTCTCTGCCCCCGACATCAATCATTTGTCCATCTGGAGGGTAGTTGCTCTTAACATTTTTGTAACTGATATATTCATAAAGAAACCCTGAGACCAGTGTAAGCAAAATGATTGTAATCAAGGTCATTCCAAGTAATTTCAACATTCTAAATGGTTTAATAACATTGGTATATTTAGTCTCCAAATCACCATATCCCTTCACTAATTCTTTTATTTTTATTAAGATATGAAATTCCAAACCAATTAACCCAAATATTCCGCATAAACTCAATCCTATATCTTCCGTAGAAATTCCTTATCGCACCCGTTAGAGTTCGCCCATGCTGGGCGAACTAAAAATGAGCTGCCGCAACAGCTCAGAGATATATTTCAAATATTATTTTATTCTTTCAAAATTGGAATCCAAATTTCGCATTTTACTGATGGTGAAGCTAAATCTTTACTTTTAATCGACAAGATTTCAGGTCCTTCTGTTACTTGATAGTTAGAAGATGGGAACCACTCTGAATAAATTCTTCCCCAAGTTTCCTGGAGGGTGTTAGGAAATGGTCATGTTGATTCAAATATCGCCCATGTTAAGGCAGGAACTTCAAGTTTTGAAAAGCTTCCAGGATTTTCTCGTGTTGTCGCTACTCCATTACTTTACGTTACTATTTTGAAGCTCAAATGCTGCCAAACTAAGTCGTCTACGGCGTATATATTCTGATAACGTAATTCCTGCAAGGAAAGAAAACATTCTTTTAAAATGATATTCGGAACAATGAGCTAAACTTGCCACCACCTTGAAGTCTATTTCGTTAGTAAGGTTTTCCTCGATATACTTCATTGCAGTATTCATGTCCTTAAGCAAATCCATTACTATGACCTCCTTTCATCAATAGAATAACAGGAGTTTATTCTATTCATCCGACATTTTGTGCACCATTTTGTAGGTTAATTTTTTATTTCATTTTCTCCCTTCATACCAAGTATCGATATAAAAATAATCCAAAAAAAGATGCTATACCTCATCTCTCTCCCACACTTATATACTCTCCCAATGTCAAGCGACTGTTATGATATTTCAATATTCATATTGTTTCCTAACAGCACCTTTATATAGTTATTTGGCATTTATCTTACTATATGAGTTTACTTAACACCCTCTATGTTCATATACCCAGTCTTGTAATTGTACTGAAGCATAGACTATATAGAAAAATATATACCTGCTTGTACCATAAAGGAGGCAACTTGATTATCCATGTTTGATCCACAAAAATTAACGACTAATCTAATCCCCCCCTGCTACTTTTGTGCAACCTATTCAAGGACGTAAATACACCTTAACTCACTCAGATATAACAGGTGAACTATTTTAAGATATAGGTACTATAATTACAAAACGATCAATTGGGATATGCGCGATGAAGTTCTAGCAGAATGGCAAATAGATCAGTTAAATAGAGTAAGTATTGTAGGAAAAGCTCACGTTGATGAAGGACCATTTACGAAAGAACAGTCCAAATTTCGCTATAACATCTTTCGAAAAGTAATGAGTACAGCTTTAAAAGGAATGTTTTACGGTGATAAAAAATTTTTACAAATTATCCGACACTACTAAACGCCCCAATTTATATTATGTACACATCCATTTATCCAGAATTCAATCACACAATTTACTATGGTACACCTAAAGATTATTTAAATTAATTTATCAAAGTAGATTGAGTTACAGTTTTATTAAAGTCAAGAAAATAATTAAAAACATCTTATAATAACTTCAAAATATAAGATGTCACCCATTATAAAAGGTAAAAGAAAAAGGATTGGAGAGAAAGATTTTTATCAAGACGTAAATGAAAAAAGTTAGATAAATTAAAGAACATAACATATTAGTCATGGAAAATATGTTATGTCCTTTCTTCTTACTATTCCGTTACTTTAACAAGAATAGAGCTACTGTCATCAGCAACCCTTTTCCACTCTTGCAGCCAGCAGCCAATTTTCGTTATACAAAATTATTAGTAAACATTTTTTCAAATCCATTTTGAACAAACATCTTTTTATAGAATCTATTCATTAATAATCTTTAATGCCGAATTTAATACGTCAACAACTCTGTCACACCAATTGTCAAATTCCTCATCTGGTATTTGTAGTTCAGGATGAGCTAATAAGTATTCGATCGTTTGCCTAATCCCTTGGTCAAATCGGGTCGTAGCAACAAAATCGGGAACAAGTCTTTTTAGTTTAGAATTATCGAAAACGACAGAATTCGCCTTATCCCCTAATAATCCACCCCTGTAATCCTCCTTACTGCATGCGTCCAAAAATTCCGATGACACATGGATTGCATTGAGTTTCACTCCGAGTGCGTCTGCGATTGTTTCGTAAATTTGATTCCAGGTAAGACTTTCATCTGAAGTGATATGAACAGACTCACCGATTGCATGGATATTGCCCATCAAGCCAATAAAGCCTTTAGCAAAATCACTATTGTGTGTCATCGTCCACAAGGATGTACCATCACCATGAATGATAACGGGTTTATTCTCCAACATTCGTTTTGCTACCTGCCATGTGCCCTTGCTTCCATGTACTCCAAGTGGAATCGAAAGTTCATCATAGGTGTGACTTGGTCTTACAATCGTAATCTGAAAGTCTTCCTCTCGATAGAGCTTCAGCAAATACTCTTCACAGGCAATCTTGTTTCTCGAATATTGCCAATATGGATTTGATAATGGCGTTCCTTCTGTAATTCGATAGTCAGACAAAGGAGTTTGGTATGCAGAAGCAGAACTAATAAAAATAAATTGTTTCGTTTTCCCCTTAAATAAGCGATAATCTCTTTCAAGCTGTGCCGTTTCAAACGCGATGAAATCAGCAACGACATCAAACTCTAAATCTTCAATCAGTCTGGAGACATGGTCTTCATCATTAATATCAGCTTGAAGTAAGTTTACCCCTTCTGGCAAGCAGTGCTTTCGATTCCCCCTATTCAGAAGGTAGAGCTCACATCCCTTTTCTACTAGCTGCTTCGTAATAGCAGAACTAATCGTTCCCGTCCCTCCAATAAATAACGCTTTCAATTTTCCACCTCCGCTAATCATAAGACAATTAATTGTAATTATACGTTACCAAGTAAATATTAAATACTACTAGCAAAATTCCTTTTTTTTATGCTCATATTAAGTGTAAATATACTTAAACAAACAATCTGTCTTCCGCTAAACTGTTCGATAGCACAATAAGCCAAAGGAGCTGCTGTTACGACAGCTCCACTCTTTCATTCAAGCGCCCGTTAGTTCAGCTATAATCCTTAAAATTTGCTCATATTTCACAAAATATGGTGTCAATAAAAAGCCTACAGTAAAAATTGAAAACCCTACAAATAAATTTACAAAGTTGTTATCGAATGGAGTAAGGAATAAGCTAAAAATAAAAAAAAAGCTACTCTCCTTCTTGAAGAATAGCACCCCATTGTTTAATATACTCCCGCCTGTATACTATTAACTTTTTCATATACAGTGTTAAAATCTACTCCTGTTACAGCCCATATTCCTTTATTGCCTCTAAAGTAAATTGTTTTGCTTTCATTATCATTCACTTGAATACAAGACTCTTCATTTATAAAAAAATCTTCAATAGTTGTTATTACTTCCCCAGCAATTGCATGGGCTATTTCTGGGACATCAGGCATAAGTAACCATCCTATTATAAATGAACCATCTTCTTTTTCTACCCACCTCCAACCATAATAGAAGATGAAAGATGTTCTTTACAAAACAGCCACGTTAGCGGAATAAAGGAGCTGCCGTTATGACAGCTCCAGTTCTTTCGTTAAAGCACCCTTCAAGAAATTTAAAATAATAAAGCCATATGTACATTGAAAGTAGTAATATTATTTTTGAAGGTTCTCAAAAAAGACAATTCTATTTCCGAATGGGTCTCCAATACTAACCTCCAGAGAGTTCCAGGGGGTTGTTTCGATGCCTGGACAAGCATATTTGTATTTCTTTGATAAAAGGTTTGAATGGAATAACTCTAAGTTTTGCACTTCAATTCTTATAGCACCTCCAGGACAGCAATCTCCATGATGCTCTGAAAGATGAATAATACAGCTCCCATAAGAAACTTGCATGTATAAAGGTAGGTCATCCTCAAATCGATGCTCCCAATCCAACTCAAATTCCAAAAATGTCAAATAAAATTCTTTGGCTTTTTCCTCGTCAAAAATACGTAGGATTGGAGTGGGGCTTTTCATAGTTATTTTTGATGTGCTCATTATCTACATCACCCTTTATTTTAGAAATTACTCCTTCTGTACCATTATTAGAGGATTTGTTGGTTAAACAACATGATATGTGTTCAAAAAGTACATTCCTTCTTAAAGAAAACTGCACCGTTACTTCAATAAGTACAGAAACTACCGCCAGATTATGATACAATAACTAACTACTTCTTATAGTTGATTTTGAAGATAAAAATTTAACCTAGTGGTTCTTCACCAAACCTTTCCCATAGAATAGGATATAAATTTTCCAGATCATCTTCCTCCCAATCAAATTCTATGTCAGTAACAAGCTGTAACCCCTTTTTGTCAAGAGATTCTAATAGCTCATCATAAATATTGTCATCCCATTCACTATCACCTGTCTTTATCAGGGTATAGGCATCTAATCCAACCGAAAGCAATTCTTCATTTTGTGGGAACCCTTCATCATCAAGGTTATCTTTATTTATGTATTCTGCTAAAAATTCAGGGTCTTTCATTACCTTGTTAAAAACTTCTTCACCCTGTCCAATTAGCCATCCTCGAAAATAATCAAAAGCATCGTCAGAACAGCCACCCATCAATACAAATGCGGCTCCCCATAAACGAGATTTATAACTAGCATTCATGAATTTTTGAAATAATAATTCAAATTCTAACACTTCCTCTAATTCTTTTTGAGTTAGTGCCTCTGTTAACCATTCCGCTTGATCATCAAATTCTCTGGACTTTTTAATTAAGCTCCAAAACTCTTTCTGTTCCACTAGATAAAGCCCCCATTCCACTTTACACTTATATAAAATTACTAAATTCGACATTAAATAAACTGATTCCTTCTCCAAGTAACCCCGTTACCACAAGAAGCAAAGAAGGTGCCACAACTACACTCCAGTTATTCCTTTCAACCAACCGTTTGTTGAATAAGCTATTCGCTTAATTTAGGTAATATTGATAAGCTTGCATAATATAGCCCATCCTCAATGGGTCAAATATTTTCGACCCACCATTTGTCGTCGATCCATCTGTACCTGAATAATAAATCGGATGACACAAATAATATAAATAATTAAACTACAAAAACAGGAGGGAAATCACATGGTAAATGTATGGGAAACAGTTTTGGATGCCATGAAGTCCATGACAGTTCAAGATGAAGATCAACCTCTTCATGTCGGAGAAGTGATGGCATGCTGGATTTACTTAGCAGGCCTTGAATTAGCCAAAGTTGCTGTTCAAGCAGGTATACATACCACGACGGATAATGAACTAAAAGCAATACTTGAAGAAGATATGAAACTAGGAACCAGTCAAAGGGAACGACTGCATGATTTTATGATTAAGGAAGGAATCCCATTACCTCCTGCTCCTGAAGATATGCCAATATCAGACCCTAACAGTATTCCTCTCGGTGTTAAATTAACGGATGATGTAATTGCAAACGAATTATCTTTAAAAATTGTTAGCTTAATTATGCGTGCTGCTGGTACTGCTTCAGAATCGATTCGTACAGATGTAGGTTTATTGTTTATTCAGTTTCAAGCAGAAAAACTTGCTTTCGCGACTAGATTAAAACATTTAATGCGCAAACGCGGATGGATTAAAGTGCCACCATTTTACGTCCCACCTGGTTCTCAACAACAATAATGCTAAAAAGGCGTTCACTTTCTGACCGCCTTTTACTCATACATTAACTTGATAATTCAGCGCTAACTCATCCCCAGGTAATCCTCTAATTCCCCAGTTTTGTTTTGGTGTTTCAAAAATTGTAATCTCAACATCTTGAGAGAATATATTTTATTCACCTATTTAGACGTTCAAATAGTAACTTTAGTAATTGTTTTTTAGCATCAACCGTTCGACCTTCAAACATACTAACCTCAATTACAGTATATGCTTCAGTTCTCACTTGCAAAATAAAAATCTTCTTTGTCATAGGAAAAAAGCGATGAAATTTCTTACCCGAAGGAAATTGAAGTGCTTCCACCATACACGAATGCAACATTCAGTAGTGTTTCCTTAATTGGATTTAACCTGTCCTTAACTCCGTAAATTTTAATTTATCCCATTCTCATCTCACCTTTTTCAACTAAGACCCAAAAAATCTTTAATTGATACAGTTCCCCTGTTCCTCAATTATCGCACTCCGTTACTTCAATAAGAGAGCTATTACACAAAGAACTCCTTATAAAATCAGATTAGGAAAAAGGCAATTAAAAACCCAATTGCAAGCAAAGAATCTGCAATAAAATCCCCATCTTTCCTCTTCGGAAAATACGTATTAAATAGGTTTAGGCAAAAGGTAAAGGAGGCTAACAAGAATAATATACGGATATTTAAATTGTTATTAAATAACCCTATGGTAACAATAAAAATAGCAATCATTGCAATAACAGTCTTAATTATAGAAAAAGCTTTTACCGTTTCGTTTTTAGTTTCCACAACTTAACACCTCCCCCATAATGTTACCATAAATACCCAATATCATCTGCAATTCTGCTACAATATTTTAAGAATCGATAGCCATTATTTCGCACTCCTGCTCGTTAGTGCAACAAGAAAAATAGTTGCCGTAGCAACTTTTGTTAAAGCGCAATAAGAATAATACTTATTCTACGTGCTCAATATCAGGTAAAGCATTTATAAATTCTAGAAGTTCATTTACATTTGTTGTCCTTAATACAATTCCTTCATTATCTAAAATAATAAAAGTTGGGAATTCATTCAAATCCAAAACCTCAACATAGTCATTAAATTTATCAGAGTCAGGACTTGGATATGAAACAAGATGTAGTTTTCCTACTGGAACATTAAACGAAAAATAAAGTTCAAACTGTCTTCTAAGGTCATTGTTAGTTTCTTCCTCTTTCCAATTTTTTTGCGGAATCGCACTCCAAAAAGAATATAAATGATATTGATTTTCTTCATCAGGCTTCATTTGACCAATGACCCTAACTTCTTTTGCTTTATCGAGATTGGAGCACCCTATAAGCAAAGGTATACAAACAATAAATAATATAAAATATTTCAATTTAAACATCTCCTATCTCGGTATATACTTCAATCGGTAATAGAATTCACTAGCCCTGTTTTGCTAACCTGCTCGTTACTTTAAGTGAAAAACTTCACAATGACTATTTTAACATAAATATCCAAGGGCCATAAGAAATGGTCCTCCATAATCTGGAACTTTTCATGAAGAAAGACGCTTTCCTTATTTCAGAAAAGCGCCCGAAGCAACAAGATCACTTATTTCCGTTGTAAACCCTTTTGATTATTAATAAAAAAATTAATAGGTTCTTATCTTCACTTTCTGAGCACTTCAGGGAGAATGACCTCAACTGTCGTTCCTTTATTCACTTCACTTTCAATCACGATCTTTCCTTGATGTGCTTCAATAATTTTATAACAGATCATTAATCCTAAACCGACTCCTTCTTCTTTGATACTGTAAAAAGGTTCTCCGAGATATACGATACGTTCTTTTGAAATCCCACACCCTTGATCGATAAAACGAATACTCACATGATGATCATCGTGTTTATCGATTTGAATCAAAATTTCTCCTCCCGTTGGCATCGCTTCAATCGCATTTTTCAGGATATTGATAACTACTTGTTTTATTTGATTCCCTTCACAGGGGATCAATGAAACATCAGATTCAAATTTTGTTATAATTTGAACATTATTCATCATTGCTTGAGGTTGAAGTAGCATGATAACTTGTCCTACTAACTTATGTAGGTCATTCGGTTGAACCTTTACTGCCTGCGGCTTGGCTATTGTCATAAATTCATTGGCAATACTTTCTATTCGATCCATTTCTGACAATACCATATCTATATAATGCTGCTTGTTCTCACTTTCTGTTGATTTTAGAAATTGCATAAATCCTTTCATTGTGGTTAAAGGATTTTTAACTTCATGGGCGATTGCAGTAGCTAATTGCCCTACAACTGCAAGCTTCTCTGACTTTCGTAATAATTCTTCTGTTTTTAACCGTTCAGTAATATCTCGAGAGATAAGCAGTAAAACTTCCGTTCCATTCAAGTTAAATACACGAACACTAAACTCATTATTTATTTTTTTGTTTGTTTTTTTAAAAACATATTCGTCTTGTAAAGTGAAAGAACGTTTTCCTTCTTTGATTTTTTCTACAGTTCTTATGAACATTGTAGACTTTTGAGAAGCAATTTCGGTATATGGCATCGAGAGAAGTTCTTCCCTACTGTACCCAAATCTTTCGCACCCAACTGGGTTTATTTCAAGTAATCGAGTTGGAAATTGCTCTTCATTCAATTCCACTAAGTATACGGCATCAGGTGACTGTTCAAATAGAACACGGTATTTCTTCTCACTTTCCAGCAATTGTTTATGTAATTGATGGAGTTCTCTTTCTACTTGCTTTCTTTCAGAAATGTCTCTATAGACTAATGATAAAGAAATCACCTTTCCCTTTGAATCTAGAATAGGTGAAAGCGTCACACTTACATCAATAAGGCTTCCATCTTTTCGTTGTCTAACTGCTTCCCATTTCGTGCTAGTTGATTCTCCAGATATAATCTTTGAAATGGTTTCAAAAGTTCGATCTATTAAGAAATCAGGTACACATGGTAATATTTGTCCTTTGATTTCTTGTATAGACCAACCCAACATCTTCTCATAAGCTTTATTGGCTTGTAAAATACGTCCTTTTAAATCAGATATAATAATAGCATCTCGGTTATGACTGATGAATGATTCCAGTCGTTCTTTGGTCGTCCTTAGTTCCTCTTCCATCTTATTTCGCTTCGTTAAAACTCGAATAAGTATACCCGTGCTAACAAAGAACAAAATAATACAAAGATTAATGAAAAAATCATTAAGAATCATTTATTAACTATCTCCTCTAAGCGCCTTTTTCCAATAATTTTACTAATTGCTCTACCGTCCAAACAAAAAAGGTTACAGATATTCCTATTAATATAAAACCTTCTCTAAAACTCACAACACCCTCTTTATTTTAATGCAAACGATTGCGCTAGACAACAGTACCACTCTAAAAAGATTGATAGATTGCCCCTTTATCTTAGTTTACATGAAAGCATAGATAAGTGGTTAAGAACTTGAAGCTTCTATGGGTACGATTTGTCTTGAAAAGCTGAAGCTAAGGTTTCATCAGACAAACGAGCCTATCATATCCACCTTTCCACGTAAAGTCCTATCGTTGTTAACGTTGAAAACTATAATTACTTACTGAAGATAATATACCTGATATTTTAATACTGCATCCTCATTGTAGAAGTCCGCAAATGATTGCATTTCGTAGCTTGAACAACGTGCATATGGTAATGAGCTAACTCATTGAAGATACCGCCATTTTGTGTAACAGTAATCCCATCAGGTTTGTAAAACTGCTTTTAACGCTTTTGAAAGTAGAATGGAAGCACTCATAATATTTTATAAGTTCCTGTTGTTTAAATAAGTGCAACCCTTCACAATCTCTAATTACTTTAACATAAATATCCAATTTAGTTGCCAAGTGTTATTCAATTATCTGGCACTTTTCATGAAGAAAGACGCTTTCCTTATTTCGGAAAAGCGCCCGATTGTGGAAGATCAATAATATTTATAAAGGTTGTTAAAGCCACACGTGCTTATTGAACGATAGCACTCTTTAGTTCAAAGAAAGAGCTATGTAAACAGCTCTCGCCCCTCAACAAACGTCACCTTTTTGAAGAAAAAATGGATTACTCTTATCTTACCAAAACTCTTCAAAGTTTTATTTTATTTCATGAAAAGCTAAGTTTACAGCTAAGACACCAAAAACAGATGCCATGAAACAGCGCTAAATCTTAACCAAAAAAATCTTCTTCTAAACCCAACCGCGACCTGCCCAGCAAATAAAACAATTAGTAGATTACCAGCAAAGCTAACAAAATTTTGCACTGCTCCTAATTGAGCAGTTGTTACGAAGAGCGAGCGACCTAATTTAATCCTTCAAATATTCTTGTAAGTATATAGTACCACGTTCAATATTTTTCCTTTGAACATCTAATATTTTCTGGGCAAGTTCAAAATCAATTAGTCCTTCGTGTGCCATAGTTGATGCATTCTTCATTATTTTTGTACACTCGTAGATAGTCCTCGCATAACTAATGGCATATTGCATTTGACCAATGCTTGGCGATAATTTCTCGTCAACCTCCCTTTGTTTATCAAAACTAACGTTTGTCGCTTTATTCCATTTTTCTGCATCCATCTCAGTTCCTCCTTAATATCGCTTTATGTGTCAAATGTGCAATATTAAAGAAATGAAAGTTCTCATTTATTCATATAAAATAACTAAAAAACAAAACTCTTCACACAAAAATTTAGCCCGATTGTTGAATTGTATTTTTAGAACAGAAAAACTTTTATACTGCTTTTCCGAATGTCATGTTCTAAGCCCATTCCACAACCATAACCAAAAGCAATTAGTTTATTATTTTCACCTCATACCCCAGCCCATTAATTACAACGCTTAAACAAAGCCTTACCTTTTTCTTATTTTTCCAGAAAATCTAGGCATTTGTTAGACATAAGACATTCGCAATAACAACATCCCTTATGGCTGCAATCCCATCAACCACTTATGTTCTTGTACATCAAGCTGTTCTTTTTCCATCAATTGATCAACGACTTCAATAGCTTGTATTGCATCAGCACCTTTCACAATTACTTTAATGCTTGCCCTTTTCGGAACTCCAAGTGACAGTACACCCATAACAGATATTAAATTCACTTGCCTTTCTTTATACTCCAGTATCACTTCGGATATAAACTGGGAACTGTACTGACTAAAAGAATAGCAGGACGTCCACGAATACCTATCCTTCACCTCTTTCTTGTTATGATTATAAGGGTTAACTAATCCTTACTATAATTTTATAATTTTCAGAATATTTATGTCAATACTTTTTTTGAAAGCGTTTCCTTGTTTCCGATATAAAAATAATTTACCGGAAACATAGAATGGCAATATACTGCTAACTTGGGGATTAAGCGAATATCCAATACGCTTTGAATTGGTTCAACTTAATTTTGGGTAAGTTCACCTCTTGGCGGACGGGGATAATGAACGTAGTAGAGGTTACAAATCCGACTATTAAATAACATTAAGATCCGATTCACTTTCTAATAATTCCTTCTCTTATTCAAGAAAATGGCCCTTTTCATGAAGAAAGACGCTTTCCTTATTTCAGAAAAGCGCCCGATTGTGGAAGGTCGTTGTATAAATTTATTTAAGAAAAGCACTACGTTTGTTACGTACAGTTAATCACAATATTTAATTGATAACTAAAACATATATTTTATCCTCTTCGTTTTTCATGCATGTACTTCATCCATTTTTTCAACTTAAAACTATAAATAAAATATAGAATACCAGAAACGACTGATACTCCGACGGCTAGCTGCAAGATAAGTTGATGGGAAGTATATATCCCTGTCCCTATGCCGATAAAACCAAGTAGTGTTAATTGAAATAATTGTTTTTTGTAATTTTCATATATAGTGAATTGAAATTGTCTTCGCTGCTCGGTTTCCTTTATATTCTCAAGCTTTTGAGGTAGTTTTAGAAATTCTGTAAAGGAATGGATCGTCTTAAATAAAGGCTGTGACTGCAACCAAAACCAAATAAACGACCATTTGTTATTCTCTTGTTTACTTAACCAATCCATAAAAACTGGTTTTAAAACGTTAATGAGATCATCCTCTGATGCCAAGCTCCGAAGCATTCCTTCCACCGAAATGAAAGACCGCCCTAAGAAAACAAATCTCGTTGGAACTTGAATTGGAAGTGCTTGAATCATATCGTTCATCTCCAATTTTAAAGCAATAAGGTCCATTTCTTTCAATTGTGCAGGTTGAAAAGACAATAATTCAACCAACAGCCTTTCCAGCGTCCTTGGGTCTGCTTCAGGGAGCAAGAATCCTAAATGAGTTAAGCACTCCACAGCTTTAGGATAATTTTTTGATAGTAAACTCTCTATTAATGCTTGAAAATATGTAGCATCCTTCTTAGAAATTTCCCCTACCATTCCGAAATCTAGTAATATGATTTGTCCTTCCTTTGATACGAGTACGTTTCCTGAATGGGGATCAGCATGGAACATTCCTGGTTCAAGCCACTGGGGAAGAAAAACTTCAATGAGCCGCTCAGCCACTTCACATTGGCTAACTTCTAATTGGTTTATTCCTTCTTCATCTGTTAGCTTTATTCCATCCACCCACTCCATTACCAATACCTTTGGCGTACTTAGCTCGGAATACACGTCTGGAATTTTCACTATATCGACATCCTTAAATCGTTCTTGAAAAAAGAAAAGGCTACTTTTTTCCTGCGAAAAATCAAGCTCCCGTACAATAACTTCCTTTAGTTCTTTAAATAAAACCTTAAAATTTATAAACCCTTTTGGCATGGGAACAAAATGATGGGTAAACCAAATAATAATACTTAACGTTCGGAAATCAGTTTGTATGATTGATTGAATATTTGGGCGTTGTACTTTAATGGCAACTGGTTTACCATCTTTTAAAACACCCTTATAAACTTCTCCTATGGAGGCAGAAGCTACTGCCTTTTTATTGATGTAAAGTAAGGAGTGCTCCAGAGGACCTCCCCATTCTGCTTCAAGAATTCCCTCAATCTTCTCCCAGTCAGAAGGGGGAACTTGATCTGTAAGGTCTTGAATTTGACGGATAAATCCATTAGGAAGCAAGTCCGCACGAATGCTTAGTAATTGTCCAATTTTAATAAGTAATCCTTCTAATTCAAATATTGTTTTTCGAAACCTTTTCCCTATTTTTCCCCACAATTTTTCCCAATCAGCTTCAGGTTTTTTTCTAACTTTATACCAATAAATTTGAATGAAGATAACAAATACCATAGATAGCACTCTTGACATTCGTTTTAATTTACTCTTTGAGTACATCAAATCACTCATTTCTTATTTTATAACTATTAAAGTAATCTGCCCGTTACTTTCTGTAGTGTTTACCAAAGAAAACTATCTAAAGAAAAACTTTTCATGTATAATACTTACATTGGTAAAGACGTGCACTTTATTTGGAGTGGCGGGCATGATAGCCTGTTTTGTCTGAGCCAACAAACTTTGTTTTGCCTGGATCCAGGGCTTATAGTTATGCCCGCATAAGATCCAAATCAAGTGACTAAATGCTTGTATTTCCTTTTAGAAAGGGTTGTATAATTATATTAAAATAATTTCAAAATGCCATTTATACTAAACAAAGTACTACACTACATTTAAGTACAATCCTTCACAACCTCTAATTATTTTAACATAAATATCCAATTTAACTGCCCAGTGTTATTCCACAATATGGCCCTTTTCATGAAGAAAGACACTTTCCTTATTTCAGAAAAGCGCCCGATTGTGGAAGATCATTTATAGATTCCTTATTGAAGATAAGCTTCCGTTACTTGAATTAGTAAGGATTTCTTAATATTATTTATTCCTTCTATATTTGTTTATAAGAATAGTTATGTAGAAAACAAAAATCATCAAAACAAATGTTATGTTAAAAATATATTTAAAATCGAGCTCTCGATTTAATAACATATCATTTAAAACCACAAAAAATGCATATGAAAGAAAAAGTGTATTAGCTGAATTACGATATGCTTTTAGCTTTATGTTATTTGAATGGTTGTTATTAGTTTCCATACTTACTACCTCCACAAGAAAACTTTCCTATCTTCTTTTCTTTCTCCATAATCAACGTTAAAACCACATAATGGTTTCTGCTACATTTCCACTATTGCTTCCAGTAAATTTAGCTTATTAAGATTTGGCTTGTCTTATTGAATGAAACTCCCCTTTAGTTTAACATTGTTTTCCAATTTATAGTGCATAAAAAACGAGCTGCATCTATTTACAGCCCGTAATTTTACTAACGCCTCCGTTTGTTGAATAAGAATCCTCTTAATCGAAAAACTCCATATGTGTTTTCTCTTTTTTGTAGTAATCCAATCTATCTTGTAGTGTACCTGTATGAAATTCAAATTTATGACCATCTGGGTCAGTAAAATAAATGGACTTTTTATCTCTTTCATCTCTTGGACGACCTAATAAAATGTTCACATTCAATCTCCTTAGTTTCTCGTACATCTCATCAAACTTTTCTTCTTCAATTGAAAATGCTATGTGTGTATAGGATTGGTTTATTTCATTACGAGGTATATCTTTCTCTACATTGAGAGCAAGCCACATTCCATTTAAATCAAAGTATGCAGTGTTTCTGCCTTTTACTAACAATTTAGCATCAAATACATTTTTATAAAATTTAATAGAAACATCTAAATCAGAAACTGAAAATAAAAAATGATTAAGTCCTTTTATCGACATTGTGTATCACCCCAATAAAATAGTACCCTTTACTCCGACCATGACAGAAATCCTTCTTCAAGCAAACTGCTCCGTTAGCTTAAGTACATTGTTTCACAAAGTCACCTAAAACTGAAGATCTGTTGCGCAGTATCCTTCTACTACAATAAAGCAAGCGTTGATTTACTTATTCCACATTACTGACTGTTAATGAAGAACCAAAAGTAAAATTAAGACACAACAACATGGACGGCCTTCACATTAGAACACCTTTATCTTATATTCCTTATACTCAAACCCACATTCTTATTACAAGTCGATTCAAGAACATACATTCGCATATAATGAATTATAATATCGAGGTGAGGTGTTCTTATGAATAAAGTGACAAAAGGATCGAACATGAGATGGGAAGGCTCTCGAATGATGTTACCAGAGCATGTTGAAGGATTGCAGCACCAAAAGGAAGAAAAGACAAAAGTGCCTAGACATGAGCTAGATGAACAGGAACTACAAGAGGTTGGTACCGTTATTATGAATAGTCGAAAAATTAAATATGTCAATTACCTTTGGCAAAAATCTCACATTAAAAACTTTTAAATACCAAACAGATTTAAGCAAAAAAAGTCCATCTCACTAGGGATCGACTTTTCCTACATTATTTTTGTTCAACAAAAAGCTCTCGTTAGTTGAAAAGCACTTTAACTGGTTTATTTTAACGAGTCTCTTCAATTATACTTTCAATCTCTCTTTCAATTTGCCCAGAAGTGTTACCACTAAATAATTTTTTTTTGTCAATTCGGGACAAAAATTGATTAATTTTCTTTGTATGATCTTCAAGGTTTCCTATATCCTCTTCAGTAAGTGTACCGTTCACAGCATTTGAAAAGACAATATAAATAATGCTATTTGATTTATGTTGAAATTCATACAAGCTACCTGAATCTATTATATTATTATGGTTGTTTATCGGCATACCATTTCCCGTAAGAGCTCTTGCAACAGCTGTTTGCTCATTCGCCTTTGCAAGGTTCAATATAAAATTTTCTATTTCACCTTTATAATAAAAATCTAATGCGAAATTCAAGTCCGTATTCATTTGTTCTTGACTTGCTAAATATTGAGATAATATACTGCGCTTCATCTTTTCATGTGGGAGGTTTGGATAGTACCAATAAAAAATACCGATGAATGCAAGTAAGATAAAGACTAAGATTACATAAAATCTTTTTGACATAATTACAACCTTTCATAGGACATATATATTTAGATAAAGATTCTGTCTTCCACTAAACTAACTCGTTAGTGAAAGAGCGTTTAAGTGAAAAATTTACTTTTAACGTTTTTTTATTTGTTTACTTTTGAATAATGAAAAAAATAGAATTATTACTCCTACAAGGATAATCACAGAAGTTGTGATTATCATAAATGTTCCTTGGTCTTTAATAATAGCCCACCTCCAGTTAAATTAATAATCATCCGGTAGTTATAAAGTCCTTATTTCCCCTCTTCACATTAACATTAATTCCCTTTTTTATATAAGAAAAAGGGAAATCCATTTTTCAAATGTTGAAGACACACGCCCGTTCGTGCAATATATATTGCTTAAGAAATTTCTAATCTGAAATCCGTGGGAGTCAAAAATAATAAATGGATAATAATCATAATTAAAGGAATAGTTATTGCCAATGTATTACAGGTTAACCCTGCAATAGCTACTCCACGTCCTTGTTGACCCGTCTTATGTATCTCTCTCAAACTTAAAAAGCCTATAAAGAAACCGACAATAGCAAAGATAAAGCCAAGTGGTGTTAAAAAAGTAAGAATTAATGAAACACTACCTAATATAAGAGAAATAATTGCTTTAGTATTCATTGAGAACCTCCCCTGGTAAGGAAAATGAATGTATTTGATTTTATTAGTTCTATAAACATATATCTCCTACCTTTCTTATTATACTTTGATTTTCCCTACTTTAACTATTGGATCTAGGTCAATATTTTGGACACAAAAAAGTTAACTTTCTTACCAATTATCAAGTAGACTCAGGTGGCTTGACA
>NZ_JAWRVK010000063.1:0-18275 GCF_036663575.1 Halalkalibacter flavus | reverse complement strand
CCTTCTAAGCCGTCGGTCAGAGGTTCGAATCCTCTAGGGTGCGCCATATATAGCAGAAGTTTAATTTAACAGTTTATGCTTTATTACATATTGCAAAAAATTTTAAAAAGGGTGGGGATAAAAATTTTATCCCCACCCTTTTTCTGTATGGCAAAATAAAACGTTAACTGCCAAATTCCTTATATCCTTGAAAATTTCAAATGATTCGAATGTGATGTTTATGAGAGAGTTTTGATAGATTAGAATTATGAAGATACAGAGGAGAAAATTCTTTTTGCGTTAATTGAACATATACGAAAAAAAGAATAACTCATTTTACACATGTGGCCCCCCATTTCCGGAGCGTTTCCGCACTCCTTACAACGAAAATAAGCGATCTTGTTATTCATTCTGACCAGAATAACAAGATCGCTTAAGTTAGTTCATTACTCATTAATTTTACGAATCCTTTCATTGATACACGAAGCTGTTTTTTAAAAAAACACTTAACCTGTTTCATTTTTCAATAGATAATCATTATTTTGATACCCAGTGTATACATAAATACACTTTCGCCTTTCGCTACTCCGGTGGAATCACCCTCTTTTCTAAGTATTAGCTATTGCTTGTCCTAATTATATAAAAGAAGCTCCTTATTGTAAATACTAAAAATTAATAAAATTCAGAAAAAATATTTATTTACAGAAACATAACTAATATGTACCCTTTTTTGTCTTATTATTAACCTAAAATAGTAGTATTCTTTTTCGTTTGTTTTGATTTTCATTGACAGAGACTTATAACGCGTGCTTTTCTTGAATAAATTGATACAACAATCTTTATAATCGGGCCATATAAGTGAATCGAAGATTTTTGTTGTTTAATTAATTGGGTTCGTTAACCGTCCAAAAGAAATAAAAGAGCCAAGGAGTATACGTTCCCTTGGCTTATGTCATAATTTACAAAAATTTGCAAAGAATATAATCATGCTATGTAAAAATATTCTTTGGAGGTAAATAAATTATGACCGAACATCACACTCAACTAACTTCAGCTGAAATTGCTTCAATATGGAGTGCTTACATGAATGATAGTATATCCAAATGTGTTTTAGAATATTTCTTAAAGGATGTAGAAGATGAAGAAATTAAATCTGTTATTCAGTTTGCTTATGACCTATCATCTACTCATTTAGAAAAGTTAACTTCTATATTCCATGAAGAACAAATTCCAACTCCAACAGGATTTACAAAAGAAGATGTTAATATGAACGCCCCCCGTCTATATACAGACCCTTTTATGTTAACTTATATAAATCATATGGCTAAGCTTGGATTGCTTGGATACTGTGGATTTGTTTCCATGAGTGCAAGAGATGATATTAGAGCCTATTTCAGAGAAGGTCTTACAGAAACATCTGAATTGTTTGAGCGCAGTTCAAAAGTAGCCCTTTTAAAAGGATTATTTGTCAGAGCACCTTACATAGCTTATCCGACTAATACGGACTATATAGACAGTAAAAAATATTTCAGTGGTATTTCTCTCTTTAGTAAACAAAGGCCTTTAAATGCCATTGAAATATCCCATTTGTATATGAATATTCAAACTAACACAATAGGAAATAAACTTGCGATTAGTTTTGCTCAAACATCACCAAGTGAAAACGTTCATAAATGGATGTTAAGAGGAAGAGATATTTCAAAAAAGCATGTTCTATTATTTGAAAAGGCACTTCTTAATAATGATATACAGACACCTTTTTCATCAGATATTGCAATTACTGATTCAACAACACCACCATTTACAGATAAACTTACCATGTTTCACATGGGATTTATGAGTGCAGCTGGTATAGGGAATTATGCAACCGCATCAGCTGCGAGTCAAAGAAGCGATCTTGTACTAAATTATGAACGATTATCACTTGAAATTGCTCAATATGCAAAAGATGGAGCTGACATTATGATTAGTAATGAATGGATGGAACAGCCACCTACAACTCTGGATAAAGATAAACTTACAAAGGAGAAAAAATTAAATAATTAACACTAGTCTTCTCCATTATTTTCGTTCCAATTAACTCAAAGAAAGAGGAGACTGCTTTGAATACTGACCAAACGAAACTATTTGAACAAATAAACAAATGACAAGAAAAACTGACAAATGTAAGTGTTGTTTATTAGGAAAAATATTTCAGTTTTAATTCATGGAAATTTTGGTTTTTGATAGGAGTGTTAGTATTGGCGTTAACTATCCTGAACAAGAACATATTAATATTGGATGGTTCTATCAACATTTAGACAATGATTTGCTGGAATTCGCGTTAGAATTAATGACTCAATTCTTTAGAGAAGATACCTATTTAATTCAAAAACCAACCTTTTCCCTTATTCGAGAAGGTAGCAAGGATTATTATAATCAAAAGCAATTTGCTGATTTCTTATCAGAAAATGGTTTGAATTATGATAAACGTAAATTGAATGTTTACTATCATCGAGGAAAGATACTAGAACCTGATGTAGAATTTGCAGGAACCCCTTATTGGAGGAAAACATCGGTTGAAACGTTTTGTGAACAAGAAAAAATCCGTTTGAAAACGGATTAATATAGTTAAGGGAAATAAAAGTTGTGCTTTTAGCTGAATGATACCGCGTTTATATTGTTGTTCGTCTTTGAATAGGCAGTCGTTAAGTTATCTTTATTTAACTTAACGACTGCTTTTTTTCTTTTAGAAATCAAGGTAAGGCACGATAACAAAAGATGTAAGATCAAGTGATCGTAGGACTAGGACATAGCTTGGGGCGCCCTACGGGTCTGCTCATAGATTGTAAGATTGCCAAGATCACGCAACCTAACAATCTATGGCATCTCGCTTCAGTCTAAAATCATCGATAACCACGGACTGTACGTCTCATTGCTTCGCCAACATTCCGTAGGTTCCTTTTAATTTCTTAACGCCTGAACGACTTTGAAGATCAAAAGACTAAAAGGAAACCATGCTCCGCCTGCTGCAATCATTTTCCCTTTTGCACTACGAATCGTAAAACAGCGCAAGCCGACTACCTTTCCAGCAGGCGGGGCCCCTTACCCCTTCCTGCGAGAAAAGAAGACGGCTAGTCAATCAGTCAAGGGGCAAAAAACTTTTTGCTTAAAAATCGCTTCGCAACAGCAAAAACTTTTTCGTTAAGATCACCCTTGACCGCCTGCCTATGCGTGTTTTGCGTTCTCCATGCCAAAGGGAAAAAATCCTTCCCTATGGGGAAATCTTTTTTGCTTCGCAGCGCGAAAGAAAAATGATTTTGATGAGGTGGAGAACAATGAGCAAAAAAATCTATGACATGATCACAAACAAAATTATTGAAAAATTAGGAGCTGGAACTGTACCTTGGCGTCAACCGTTTGTAAATGGCATTGCGGTCAATTGGAAGACACAAAAGCCTTACAGAGGCATTAATACGATGCTGTTAGATGGGGGTGAATATGCCACGTTTAACCAAATTAAAGAAGCAGGTGGAAATGTTAAGAAGGGGGAAAAGTCGCATATCGTTGTTTTTTGGAAATGGCTTGAGAAAGAGGATGAGGAAAGTGGAGAAATTGAAAATATCCCATATCTCCGTTATTACCGAGTCTTTGAAGTTGGTTCACAGGTAGAAGGGTTAGAGCCAAAACGTAAAGAAAGAGCCTATCAACATGATCCGATCCAGGAAGCGGAAAAGATTAAAGAACAGTATGTAAATGCTCCAAGCTACAGCTACATTTCAGGGAGTGCTTACTATAAGCCATTTCAAGATCATATCAATGTCCCACCAAAAGAAGATTTTAGAAGTATTCACGAGTATTACAGCACGTTATTTCATGAACTCATTCATAGCACAGGGCATAAAGATCGTTTGAATCGATCAGGAATCACAGCCTATAACGGTTTTGGGAGTGAATCCTACAGCAAGAGAAGAACTCATTGCAGAGCTTGGTGCTTCGATGTTATGTGGTATTGCAGGAATTGATAATCATACGTTTGATAATTCAGCTAGCTATATTCAATCTTGGTTACGAGCTTTGAAGAATGATCGAACGTTAATCATCAGTGCTTCACAGCAGGCGCAAAAAGCCTTTGATTACATTCACCCTGTTTAAGGGTGAATGTAACAAAATAGAGATTATCTAGCTTTCTATCTAATGAGTGAAAACCCTTGAGAAAATAAGGATCAAGGGCTAGAGAAGGTATAGCCCTTCTTCTCTAGTCAAGAAAGGAGAAGGTTATATGAGTTATGTGACGAAAGATCAATTAAATATCCTTCTTTCGGAGTGTCAGGAATGGGTGGAAAATGGGGTCTCTATTGAATATCTATCTGAATCCTTACTGCATTTAGCAGATCAATATAACGGGGGAGTATTTGCGGTTGTTGTAGAAGCGGTAGAATTACATGAGATGGGGTATAAAGAGGAAACGGTCGAACGTTTAGAAGAAGCAATAAACTGCCTTGAGAAGGAGAAAGTTGTATATGAAAACATGCGGATATTGCGGAAGTGAAGTGTCTTCGCTAGATGAAAAGCATTGCTATTGTGAGTTTTGTGAAATGAAGGTAAGTCGGGACTATGTAACGGAAAATGGAGAACGAAGAAACATTTATTTTCGTGACTTTGTCTTTTTAGAATGGATTGAAAGAAGTACACCTGAGCTTATGATGTTACACACGGTTGAGTTACTTTTGTTGCTGCGGGAAGTAAGAAAGGCACGAAGTGATCATTTTAGCACACTACACACTTTTAATAAGGTAGAGAGCCAGGAAGTGAAAGAAAAGATCAGGGAAGCAAAGTCTTATCAAGGAGGGCAGTATGAATATCTTACAAGAAAATTGTGGGTGATTGAAAATATTATTCGTGACCGTATTGGATATGTACCAGAGCGAATGAGCCAGCTATTTTTAATTAGACAAATGGAGCAATCTAAAACACAACCTAAGCCAATGAGGATTAGAAAAGACCCGAAAAAGACCCTATAAATTACTAACGGGTTCAGTTAAGGGAGGGGAAACGTGAATTCACAAACTAAATATCAGTGCATTTAGCAATCCAATCCCAAACAAATTAACACCACAATTAGCACACAAAAACGCATAGATTGTAAGACCCCAATGGAAAAAGCTGTTTGAGTTTATGTTTTCAACAGGTTGTCGCATTGGCGAAATCGTTTCTCTTGATAAAAACAGTATAAATTGGTCAAACCGTTCCGCCATCGTCAAAGGAAAAGGAGATAAAGAACGAGAGGTTTACTTTAATATTCGTTGCGACATTTGGTTAAAAAGATACATACATCTTCGTACAGATAAAGATTCATCCATCTTTGTTACGGAACGCTCCCCACATCGGATGAGCATTGCTCAAATGAGATACATCATTAAACGAATATCAAACCGCGCTAGAATTGATAAAACGATACACCCTCACCAGCTTAGACACAGTTACGCAACTCACTTGCTAAATAACGGAGCGCCACTCGATGTCATTCAGAGTTTGCTTGGGCATGAAAAAAGTGAAACAACAAGAATATATGCACAATTAAGCGGAAGGTTGCGCCAAGAACTTTACAGAAAATACTTTTGACAAAGAAACAGAGCAACGCAGTTTAAGCATTGCTCTGTTGTATTTTAGCTACCCGTTTGTTGAATAGTGATTTGTTTTCCAATAGATATATCTTTAATTATTCTTTTGAGGAAAGTTTATTTCTGTTAACCGTAATTGGCGGTTGTTCCATCCAACCGTGTTCAATCATAATATTAGCAGCGTCCTCTACATATAAAGAAACATCCATTAAAAATCGAGCATACAATGCTCCAATATCTCTTCTTCCATTTACCGATGCCCCCTTTGCATATTCTCTTAGTTTCATTGAAAACATATCCATCTTATGAATAACCATTAGTTTGTCAGAAAATGGCGGAATGGTCGATGATGTTACCATGTGGTCCAGAAGCGAAGGCGATGGCAAATTATCCTCATTTAGTTTTTTTGATAACATTTCTATATGCTTTTTATTAATATTTCTACCACGTTCTAAAAACTTTCTTACCTTTTTATCTTGCGCTCCTTGACTAAATCCAATAATGAGTGCTTTACTGGTGATGTCATTGTTAATATTGTCAAATAAATGTGCAATTTCAAGTCCATGAAGTTGTCTTACATCACCTAAATAACCATTAAAAAAACTTTGTTTATTAACAAAATCAACTTCTTTCGGGTTAGGAACTGCCGGAGCGTTCATTAACATTCCTTTTGATTTTAAAATGTCAGATGTGTCGGTCATCAATTTGACAACATCACTAAGAGCTTTAACAAAAAAATCACTGATGTCTTTTCTGGTTACTATGGCGATTGCAGAAGAATAAATGCTCATTCCAGCTTTTCCTGCATATTGTAAATAATAAAGGTAAAATTCATCACTAAACAGTCTTGGTGCATCTAAATACACATCTTCATCTGTCAATCCTACTGGTATAGGGAAATTCTCTTGTTTAAAAATCTCACCTATTTCTATCACATAAGTTTTAGCCAAATCCAAAGCATATTCTAAAACTTTTTTAATATCCTCATCTTCCACATTATTTAGGTAATAACTAAGTACACATTTTGCCATCGTATTTCCAGTATAAGTTGCCCAAAGCTTTCCCATTTCTGCTGATGTTAATTTTGATATATCAGTATTCATAACTAAATACCTCTCTATTCATGCCATTCTTTTTAATTATTATGAGCTAGTATGAAAATAAAATGTATTACACAACCAACAATATAATCCTGAACTCTACCTTTGAATAGATGGGTTCTTAAAGTTAATACTAAAAATGAGTGTTTGTATAAACGCTCAAATTCAATGTGGAGGGATGTACTTTGAATATCCTATTTAATCTTGTCCTAAATTTAGTGAAAATGGGTTTTAGGACAGCATTCTTATTTTGTGATTTAATAGCTCGGTTAAATTCATTGTTAAGAGTACCCTCTTTAACATAATATTCAATCAGTATATTCGATTTCACATTGCGAAGAAAAGGTGAGCATTCAGAATGCTCACCTTATTTGCTCTCTTGTTAAACATAACCTGCCTTGTTAGTTGAATAAGGCTTGTCATCTTTTTAACATAAAATTCCGAGTAGATAATAGCTAATAGTCGCTCTTTATTTAGCACGCAAATAGTTATGCTAATTTCCTTGTCAAAATAGCGTATCCATTGCTGTATCAATGAAATGAATAATACCAAATCATGTGCGATTTGGTCCTGAATTAATAGTGCTATTTATTATTTTCTCTCCCTAAACTGAACCCGTTAATAAATTACCGAAACTTTTAATAAAATAATCAACAATCGGTTCATATAGGATTCTTAAAATAAGACCTCGTGATACCGAGAGTTTTACAATCGAAATACAACAAGAAACTTTTGATCGTTTGGGCTACATTGTAGAAGAAATAGGGGTCTATGGAGTCACCAGAACAGATCTTATGCGTGATTATAAGAAACGTATAGTTACTTGCAGCTACATGAAAAGCTAAATATACGTTATCGCTCTGCTCAAACGTCGTGCAAACATCTATTGATTTTAGTCGTATTCCCACAAGGGGTTGCTGATGTCGCAAGCTCCATCAGAGTCACTTTTAAGAATAGGAGGGGTAAACCAATGGCGATTTATCATTTTAGCGGTCAAGTTATCAAGCGTTCTGCAGGGAGAAGTTCTGTTGCTTGTGCTTCTTATCGTAGTGGTGAAAAACTAACAGATGAACGTGAAAATAAGACCTTTGATTTTCGTCGTGAGGTTCAACCTGATTCTTTTATTCTACTTCCTGAACATGCACCCAAAGAATATATGAATCGTGAAGTGTTATGGAATGCTGTTGAAAAATCAGAAAAGAGAATGGATGCTCAAGTCGCTAGGGAATTTAATGTTGCTTTACCCGTTGAGCTTTCTCATAAACAACAAAAATCGTTAACGACTCGTTATGTTCAAGAACAATTTGTTAATCGTGGCATGATTGCTGATGTTGCGATTCATCGTGATGATCCGGCTAATCCTCACTTTCATGTCATGTTATCTATGCGTCCTTTGAATAAAGATGGCACATGGGGAAAAAAGCGTGAAGGAAATAAAAAAGTGGTGAATTGGGATGAACGAATTACATTAGAGACATGGAGAAAAGAATGGTCGACCTATGCGAATCGTGAGTTAGAACGTGCTGGAAGACAAGAACGAATTGATCATCGTTCTTTGAAAGAGCAAGGTATTCAACGTCTTCCACAAGTTCATATGGGGAGAGCTGCAGCGATTGAGCAAATAGTGAAAGAAAAAGCAGAACGTGAAGGGAAAGTCTATGTTCCTGTCACAAGACAAGCCATCTATAATCAATTAGTTCAGCAGTACAACATGAATCAAGAAAAGCTTCAAGAGATGAAGCGGGAAACGGAAAAACAACCTTCTATTATGACCAAGGCGTTAGATCGCCATGTGAAAACCATTGTTTCAGACGAATGGTATTGGAAGAGAATGAATGCGGAAGAACAATTGGCGGTTACATATGTTGCAAATCGAATAAAAGAGCCTATTCATCTTTCGAATTTGGAACAATCGATGAAGGGCATTTATGCGTGGGAAGCTTCTCTTGAACAGACACGAGAGGAGTTACAACGTGAGCGAGAACAAGGTGAAGATCGGACGAAAGATATTGCCAAATGGGAGAAGACATACGAAGAGTTCTTGAAAGTATCTCACGCTTATGAGACTACCAAACAGTCATTTGAACGTTTATCGTTAGAACGTGTCGTGGCGGATTATAATGAACCCGCATTAAAAGAACAATTGAATACCCATCAAGCGGCTCAAGTGCTTCAATATAACCGATCATTTTCACAGCAATTGGCGATTACGGATATTCCGGCTTTCCTTAAAGAGCAACAAGCGGTGTCTGCTTTGCAATTAGAAATGGATCGTTCCATGATTACATTACAACAAGCTGTAGCTTATCGTGAACGATTAGGTGGGCTTGACTATCGTGTTCATCTTCAAGCGCAAAAAGTAGAGGAAGCTTCTCGTATTTATGGGCAACATCCAAATATGATGAATCGCTATTATATGGCGAAAGAACAAACACGTTATCAAGCGTTGGAGCAGCAATTACAGCAAAAACAAGAAGTAGCTGATCGAGCCATTGATGTGTTATATGCCCAAGAAAAAATGAAATTAGAACAGCAGGGAGTCAGCACGAAGATTTTAGAACGTGTCTCTGCTCGTGATTATGTGAAAGTCGAAGATTATGCGAAGCTTTGTCAAACCGAACAACAAATGGAAAAACTTATTAAAGAAAAAACCTCCTATGATCTTGTGAAACGACGTTTGCAAGGGGAAGAAATCAACGTTCAAACGGTATCCGATTTAAAAGAAAAAATAGACCGTTGGGGCAAAGCGCTTGAGCGTAAAGAAGCAGAATTATCTCAACCGAGTGTAGCTCTATCGAAAGAGCGAGAGCGTCATGAAGAGCAACGAGAAGCTTTACAGTATGTCTATAACACGTTCGTTAAGCAGCAAAAAGAACAATTAGAGGGACGTGTCTCTCAACCTGTCGATCAAGTCTTGTCATTGAAAGAGCTTGAATTGCTGAATAAGCAAGGATTTACAAAAGAAAAGGAGATTCAATCCTTTATTCAGGAACATCGTGCAACTGAAATCGTAAAGAGTCGCTTAAAGGGAGAAGAAGTGACACCACAACATGTAGCAGAATTGAAAGAAGCGATGGATCGCTGGGGTGCTTCTATTGCACGTCGGGAAGCAGTAAATTCTCAAGATCGTGAGCTTATGAAAGAACGTGAACAATACAGTGTTCAAAAAGAAGCGGTTGATTATCTCTATCATCGTTTTATGGATCAACAAAAGAAGCAGCTTCAAGAGCATGAAGGTCAATTGTTTGCAAAAGAAGGTGTAACTCTTAAAGAAATGGTAGCGATGAACCAGCAACCTCATCAATCGGCATCGGAAGTGTTAAAACAGGTTCGAGAAAAAGATTACTTAACAGAATTAAACAAAGAAATCCCACGTGCATCCATTCAAAATTATATTGATTTAGAGAGGGTCCAGGAACGACTCAATACTCAAAAAGAGTTTATTCATAAAACTGAAAAGACACTCGTAGAAAAGGAAGACCATTTAAGTAAAGTCAAAGTTCTCTATGAACGTGGGGTTGAAAAGCAGCAGCAAGGACAGTCAAACGTAAAAGAAGTCACTGCGCTACAAAAGCAAGGGTATCAATTCCAACGCTTTAACGAGCAATATAACGCTTCTCAAGCAAACATTCAAACTGAACGTGTCAACCTTAAGCAACGAAAAGAGCAAATGGAGCAAAAAGAAAACAAGCTAGGCTGGTTAAAGTCACATATGGGAGAACAGGTTGAGAAGCGCTATCGTGAGGAAATGAAAGAGTTTAAGTCAGGGTATTCGGTTCTGGACAAAGCAATTTTATTAAATGAGAAGCAGACTAGAACATTCGAGGCTTTCCAAGCCAACGCAGTGCTTGAGCGTGGTCATAACAAGTTAGAAGCAATCAAAGCTCATGATCGTGTGTACGACATCAAAGAAAGTTTTGATAAACGTATTCAAAAGCAAGAAAAGGAATGGGAGAAGCTTGAGAAATCAAAGGCATCGGCACGAGATGGATATAGCGTGAAGAAAATCGAACAACAACAAGCGATGGTTTCAGCTAAGATTGAAGAGTTACAAGGCCGAGAGAGAAAAGGGATTCAAGCACAAGTAAACCGAGTGACCGAAGGGCGGTGTATTGGCGGTCTAAAGAAAGAAGAGTCTGAACGAATTATTACCTTTGTGGAGAGTACTGGACATAAAGTAACGGAGGAATCAAAAGGGCAAGGGTTCATTCCAGCAGATATTATTAGTGCCATCGATGCTTCTATTCAAAGAGCACAAAATGAAACCAAACAAAGACATTCACAGCAGATGTCCCAAGCGGATCGGTATTTCAATCAAAATAAAAAACATCAACGTGGCAAAGGGAAAGATGATGGACTGAGTTATTAGTGTTCAAAAAAGTTGTTTACTTTTACGGGACCACTCATACTTAAGCTTAAAATATGTAATAATAAAGTTCTTTACTAAATCAGTTACTCCACAATCGTTAGCAATAGGTAAGCGTTTGAAGTTATCTCCGGCTTTTCCCCTGCTCCACACGGAACGTGACAGTTTCCCGTCATTCCGCGTTCCATCTAATAATATATTACTTGATTATAAGTTTCTTGTTACTTTACTAGAATTGAAATCCTATGATTGGTTTTAGTCCACATTTTTCACGGTATGTGTTCATTTTCTTTATAATTGGTTTCATGTTGGAAAACTTCTTTAAGCGTGAAAGGATTGCCTTTTCGTCTGTTTGATGAATCACAGTATGTATAAAATAACTTTTTTATTAGTTAAGTTTCATCAACATAAGCATCCGTTAATTATCCATAGAAAACGACTTCCACAATAGTTCACTATTGCAGAAGATCGAGTTTGTAAATCGTCCAAGAAAAATAACCCTCGACTTCAACATCTCCATTATTGATTAGTCCTCTTATAATGTAGAGTATTAAATTTCCAGATACAGAACCACCCTTAATACTAATAGTTAAAAAAGGGGTG
The DNA here is from genome assembly GCF_036663575.1 of Halalkalibacter flavus. NCBI lineage: Bacteria > Bacillati > Bacillota > Bacilli > Caryophanales > Bacillaceae > Halalkalibacter > Halalkalibacter flavus. Next base: position 6,624 of record NZ_JAWRVK010000063.1, on the reverse strand, counting down.
CACAATAGCAACCCCTCTTCCCACTTAGTTAATATAACATTAGATTTAATTAGCTCTATTCCCCTCTTTTTCTTCTTTCCTTAATGCTCTCTCCACCTAATCCATAGTTCTCCCAATCGATTTCATCAATCACTACAACTGTGGTTTTAGGATTTTTCCCTAATACATCTCTTGATTTTTATAGTATAGATAAATGCGGATTTACAACGATAAGTTTTTGCCCTCTGCTGCCACAGTCTTTTCACTTCATAATCATTACCTCCCATTATGCCATTCTATTAGCATTCATGGACGAGTTACATATTTTTTAAACATTGAAGCAAAAACATAACGCCTATAGGCTATGATGCCAGGTTTTTTGCTGTAGACTGCAAAGTAAATTCTATTACTAGAGAAGAATAGAGGCTACTAAGATTTTAATACTGAGGAATGGGGCTTTTTAATGAAATGGGTTCCTATTGACGATATTTTTTTAGCGCTACTTTATATAAAAGAGATTTGCGATGCAAGATCATCGAAATGGTAGAAAAACAGAAATAATTAATGTAGTATTTCGCTTTAAAAAAGGTGTAACAAAATGATCGATGAGAGACATTGTAAATGTAATTGAAGTAAGTGAGCAACTCTATGCAAAAAAGTATATATGAAGTAATATGTCTTCTAAGGGTTGGAAAATAGGTTGAATTAAAAGAGAATTTAAAAGAAGGAGGAGGAAACGGAATGCTCGGTGTTAGGATTTCATCAATTTTCAGTGAACTTTTAGCAGCAGATACACCTTTAACGAGTGAATACTTAGCAAAAGTTGTACAAGTAACCTCGAGAACCATTAGAAATGACATGAAAGAATTAGAATTACTCCTGTCTAAGCATGGTTCATCCATAAAGTCAATCCGTGGGAAGGGCTATCAACTTGAAATTCATGATGAGCACCTTTTTAGAATGATGCTCCAAGAAATTTTTCGGCATGATGAACTAGGTTTAGGCTTTTCACCTAATTCACCTGATGATCGAGTTCGATTTCTCCTAAAAAAGCTTCTCCTATCAGATGAATTTATAAAGCTAGATGATTTAGCGGATGAACTTTTTATTAGTAAATCAACTTTACAAAATGACCTTCAGGAAGTTAAGAAAAATTTCAAAAAATACGATATCACTATTGAAATTCGCCCCAACTATGGGTTTAGGATCAAAGGTGATGAACGAAAATTGAGATTTTGCATGTCAGAATATTTATTAAACAGAAATGAAGTAGATATCATTGATGGGGCAATATCTATTTTACCCGAAGCTGAAATGCAAAGTATAAAGTCCATTATTATCGACTTTGTACATGAATTTAATTTGGAGATTTCAGATATAAGTATTAATAATTTAATTGTTCATATCGCGATTGCTTGTAGGAGAATTAGAAATGGTAATCATGTTTCTATTTATCCTGGGGAATTAAAAGAAATCGTTCATGAAAGAGAGTACAATATAGCAAGAGAAATTGTAAAACAAGTAGAGAAGAGTTTAAATGTGAAATTCCCTGAAGCAGAAATAGCCTATATTGCTATTCATCTTTTAGGGACCAAAATGGTGACAGCAACAAAAATGGGTGAAAGCCAATTTAAAGCACTAATAGATAACGAAATTTACCATTTAACAAAGAAAATAATAGATGCCGTTGAAGAAAAATTGAAACTAGGTATAAAAAATGATAAAGAACTGCAAGTAAGCTTATGCATACATTTAAAGCCGGCGATTAATCGTTTACGTTATGGCATGAATTTGAGAAACCCGATGCTAAATGAGATAAAATCCTATTACCCTGTATCCTTTCAAGCAGGTGTCATTGCAGGTCTTGTCTTAAAAGAAGAACTAGATATTGATATCAATGAAAATGAAATTGGCTATATTGCTTTACATTTAGGTGCGGCTGTGGAAAGAACGAAGATGAATGATCGCCCTAGACGGTGTATTATTGTTTGTGCTTCAGGAGCTGGGAGTGCGAGATTATTGAACTATAAACTACAGTCAAGGTTTGGATCAAAACTAGAGATACTGGGTACAACAGAATATTACCGACTTAGTCAAATGTCTTTGCATTCTTTAGACTTTATTATAAGTACCATTCCAATTTCAAAAAAGTTATCGGTACCAGTCATTGAAGTCAATACGATTTTAGGCGGAAAAGATATTGAAAAAATTGAATCTATTTTTTCAACAGCCGATAAAGATACTTTTGAATATACGAGAGAAGAGTTGGTTTTCCTCCAAAAGAAGTTCAAGACAAAAGAAGAAGTCATTCATTTTCTAGGAGAAAACCTTCAACAGTTAGGTCTTGTAGATAAAAGTTTTACGAATTCAGTATTAGAAAGAGAAGCGGTATCTCCCACCTGTTTTGGGAATTTAGTTGCTATTCCTCATCCTATTGTTCCACAGACTGAATCGACATTTTGGGCGATATGTACACTAGAACAGCCAATTATGTGGAATGATAAGCCGGTCCAATTTGTTTGTCTCTTAAATGTAGAGAAGAATAGTTCGAAAGATTTACAAAAAATGTATAACATCCTTGTTAGTATAGTAGATAGTAAAGACCTCATTCAACAATTGCTTAAATGCCGTACGTATACTGATTTTATTAATGTTTTTATAAAAAAGCATCCAATCTATAAATAATAATGCTTGTTTTCGGTGTTTTGCCGAGCAAGCTTTTTCTATTTTTTAGAGTTATCTTACAATTTGAACTAACCATTTCCGTTACGAAACGGAAAAAGGTTAAGTATAAATGAAAGCGCTTTAATTATAAAATGAAATCAATAAGAAATACACTCTACATAAAAAGGCTAAATGCTTACTAAATTGTAGAGTCAAATTAATAGAAATTATTTTATCAATATTTTTTAGGGGGAATTTTGGATGAATATTTTATTATGTTGTGCAGCAGGAATGTCTACTAGTTTATTAGTTACTAAAATGGAAGCAGTAGCAAAAGAGCAAGGAATAGAAGCAAAGATCTGGGCAGTTCCAGGAGATGCTGTTAAAAATCATATTGATCAAGCAGATGTTTTATTATTAGGTCCACAAGTACGATATATGCTAGCTCAGTTAAAGCAGCTAGGTGATGAAAAAGGAATACCTGTAGACGTGATTAATACAGTTCATTATGGAACGTGTAATGGTGCAGAGGTAGTTATGCATTCGATCAACTTAATTAACGGATAAGGGGGGAGATTGTAAATGGAAAAATTCAGTGCTTTCTTAGATAAGTACTTCTTACCATTCGCTGGTAAGATTGCCGCTCAGAGACATTTGCAGGCGTTACGTGACGGTATCATTTTAACAATGCCACTTATTATCATTGGATCGATCTTTTTAATTCTTGGTTTTATCCCTATTCCAGGCTATGCGGAGTTTATGGGAAATGTATTTGGTGATCAGTGGTTAACGAAGCTCCTTTATCCTGTTGATGCAACGTTTGGAATTATGGCTTTAATCGCAGGATTTGGTATCGCTTATCGGTTAGCTGAAAAGTATGGAATTGATCCGTTGACGGCTGGAGCTATTTCAGTATCAGGGTTCTTATTAGCTACTCCTTTCCATGTCGTACGAACATTTGATGGATTTGAGGAAGCCGTTACGATAGGCGGAGTTATTCCAACGGCGTTAATGGGTAGTGGCGGATTGTTTGTAGCAATGTTGATTGCCATATTATCAACAGAGGTATACCGGTTTGTTTCTTCCAAGAATATAGTTATCAAAATGCCTGACGGTGTACCGCCAGCAGTTAGTAAATCTTTCATTGCCTTAATTCCAGGTTTTGTAGTGATCACTATCGTTTGGTTATTACGTATATTAATTGAAATGACAAGCTTTGAAAGCCTACATAATGTTGTTGGAGATATCTTATATACGCCATTAAGTGCTTTAGGTGGAAGTTTAATTGGTTCGATGGTGGCTGTAACGCTCATTTCACTCCTTTGGTTTACAGGCTTACACGGGGCTTCTATTGTTGGTGGTGTAATGTCACCAATATGGTTATCTGCTACGGATCAAAACCGTATGGCATTTCAAGCAGGAGAGGAATTACCACATATTTTCACAGCTCAGTTCTTTGAAATTTTCATTAATATGGGTGGCTCAGGTGCGACACTTGCCCTTGTAATTATTATGCTTTTATGGTCAAGAAGTAAGCAAATGAAACAATTAGGACGTTTATCAGCTGGTCCAGGTGCTTTTAATATTAACGAACCAGTCATTTTTGGAACACCGATCGTCATGAATCCGATTTTAATTGTTCCTTTCTTCTTAACTCCGTTAGTTATGACAGTTTTGACCTATTTTGCAATGAGTACAGGCTTAGTAGCTAAACCAGTAGGGATTGCTATTCCGTGGACGACACCACCTATTATCGGTGGATACTTAGCCACTCAGAGTATTTCAGGTGCCATAATGCAAATTGTTAATATCGGAGTTGGTTTACTCATTTGGTTACCTTTCTTCAAAGTTTGGGATAAACAAAAGTTAGTTGAAGAAGGTGGAGATACAACCACTTCTGAAACGACAGGTGAAAAAAAAGTAGGCTAATGTTATTAGTAGGCTGAAACTAGCCTGTTGGTAACAATCTGTAAATAAAAATAATTAACTAATGGATTGGAGAGAGAGAGATGACAATAAATGAGGAAGTAATCTTCCAACTAATTCTTCATGCTGGTAATGGGAAAAGTTCAGCAATGGAAGCATTAGCAGCAGCCAAACGCGGTGATTTTGTAGAAGCAAGAGAAAAGTTAAACCAGGCAGGTCAAGAGCTAAATGAGGCTCACCACGTACAAACATCCCTCATTCAAGGTGAAGTAAGAGGTGAAAAAACAGAAATTTCATTGTTGATGATCCATGCTCAAGACCATTTAATGAATGCCATCACTGTAAAAGATTTAGCGGCAGAAATCATCGATTTAAATGAACTAATTAAATCAAATGGAGGAGTTAGATCATGAATAAAAAAGGATTAAAAATTGCAACGATTGGCGGAGGATCAAGCTATACACCAGAATTAGTAGAAGGATTCATCAAACGTTATGATGAACTACCAATTCGTGAACTTTGGTTAGTAGATATTGAAGCTGGCAAGGAAAAACTGGAGATCGTCGGGAATTTAGCCAAGCGTATGATAGAGCAAGCTGGTTTACCAATTGATGTTCATCTTACACTTGATCGTCGCGCTGCATTAAAAGACGCAGATTTTGTCACAACACAATTCCGAGTTGGATTATTAGATGCTCGTGCTAAAGATGAAAGAATTCCTTTAAAATATGGTGTAATTGGTCAAGAAACCAATGGCCCAGGTGGACTATTTAAAGGGTTACGAACTATTCCTGTTATTTTGGATATTTGTAAAGATATGGAAGAGTCGTGTCCTGATGCATGGTTGATTAATTTTACAAATCCAGCTGGTATGGTTACCGAAGCTGTTTTACACTATTCCAATATTAAGAAAATCGTAGGTTTATGTAATGTTCCTATTGGAATTGAAATGGGAATTGCTAAATTACTAGATGTTGATCATTCACGTATTCGAATTGATTTTGCTGGATTAAATCATATGGTATATGGATTAGACGTGTATGTTGATGGTGTAAGTGTAAAAGACGAGGTCATTGAAAAGTTAACCGACCCTGAAAATAGCAGCTTTGTTAAAAATATTGAGGGAATTGGCTGGGAACCAGAATTTATTCAAGCTGTAGGAGTACTTTTGTGTCCGTACCACATGTACTATTACAAAACTCGACAAATGTTTGAAAAGGATCTTAAAAATGCTGACAAAGAGGGTACAAGAGCTGAAGTGGTTCAAAAGCTTGAAGAGGAATTATTTGAGCTATATAAAGATCCTAATTTAAACATTAAACCACCACAATTAGAAAAAAGAGGCGGAGCTTATTATTCAGATGCAGCGGTACGCTTAATTTCTTCCATTTATAATGATAAGGGAGATATTCAGCCTGTAAATACTATTAATAACGGAGCGATTGCAAGCATTCCGCGAGACTCAGCTGTTGAAATAAGCTGTGTAATTACGAAAGATGGTCCAAAACCGATTGTAATGGGAGATCTTCCAGTTCCTGTTCGTGGACTTGTACAACAAATTAAATCGTTTGAGCGAGTAGCAGCAGAAGCTGCTGTTACAGGTGACTACAATACAGCTGTACTTGCATTAACGATTAACCCATTAAGTCCTTCTGATACAATTGCAAAAGAGATTGTTGCAGAAATGATGGAAGCTCATAAAGAACATCTTCCTCAATTTTATAAACAAGTAGAAGCTTAAGGGTGGTGCTAGGCACCACAACCAGAGGACGGGGAAAGTTTAGATTTAAGATATTTCTCTCTAAATAATCTTCCTTTTCCACAAGAAGATAGAGCCAAGATTATTCTAGAAAGATACTTCAAATGTTAGGTGATCATTTTAGTAATAACGATCTTCCGCAATCGGGCGCTTTTCTGAAATAAGGAAAGTGTCTTTCTTTATGAAAAGGGCTAGATTCTGGAGTGTGGAAGGAGATGGCATCGAACTCTTTAGCGGGGCAGGTAGAATTGATATATAATTTTTAACAATGTGAAAATCATTTAAGGAGGGAATAG
>NZ_JAWRVK010000062.1:0-18577 GCF_036663575.1 Halalkalibacter flavus | reverse complement strand
ACACGGTCGTTAAGCTCTTCAGCGCCGATGGTAGTTGGGGGCTTCCCCCTGTGAGAGTAGGACGTTGCCAGGCACCCCAAAGCATTCTGTTGAGGAATGCTTTTTTATGTGCATAAATAGTAGAGGGGCACTGAAGAGATCTGTTCCGGAGGAACAGCATCTTCCTCGAATGGGCCGATGGTTACAACGTAATTATACTTCTCTGAAAAAACATCGTTTCCCCCTGTGAGACGAACTTCTTTTTTTCGTAACCTTCACAGAGTGCATCTAAGAAAAACATCGTGTCTTCCTAGTAGAAGAAAAGAAGTGAGTCCGAACCCTTTCTCTTCGTAACACAAAGTGAATTACTTCTAAGAACAACTCCATGAGTAACCATTCCCGTAGAAGAGAAAGGGTGAGCCAGGACGTTGCCAGGAAGATAAAAGACAATCCGATAGGGTTGTCTTTTTTAGTATGCACAAACATCTTCCTTGATTAGGCCAATGGTTACATCATACATAATCTTCATTGGAAAGGCGCCATGTCCCACTTACATGTTGATTGAGGGGATCCTTTTTCTTTCATATCGGTAGTCGTAACTGCTGGGTTTATCCCGAACCATCTTTTTTAATTTATTTGTTCATTTCTTACTTTAAGTCATTGATAACAATGCTACCTTGACTTACTAGTTTTATAGAGAATAATTACGCCTTAGGTCGTTTTTTTTACTTACAAAAGGTTTATTTAGTTACATAAACTGTCGCGAATTGTCAAAAATCAATAGAATGAGGATAGTTTATTTGAAAGCGATTACAAAAGGAGGGTGTATGAAATAGTCATAATTATCTAAAACCCAGCAAAAGTTTGTAGTATAAGGGAGAGATGCATGAGTTAAGTCAAAAAAGTGAAGTGAAAATCTTAGGGTTGCCCATCGTTTGGTATATTTTTAACGATAACGATTGTAACCGTTTATACGGGTGATTTACCTGCAGGAATGATTGGAAGTTTACTCGTGATGGTTGTGTTTGGGGAATTCCTTGGTTGGATAGGTGACAGATTACCAATTGTCAAAACTTATTTGGGTGGAGGAGCTATTGTAGCAATTTTTGGATTCGCTTATATGGTTTTATAGTGGCATTCTCCCAGAAACGGTTACGACCGGTGTCACTGATTTTATGACAACAGGTGGTTTCCTCGATTTCTACATTGCTGCATTAATTACGGGAAGTATTTTAGGAATGAATTCTAAAGTTCTTATGAAAATTGGGGTTCGTTATTTTCTTCCTATTTTTGGAGCCGTTCTCGGGGCGATGGCTATAGCCGCTTTAGTAGGACTTTTAATTGGATTCTCCGTACAAGAAGCGGTCCTAGTTATTACACTTCCGATCCTAGGTGGTGGAATGGGAGCAGGAGCGATTCCGATGGCACAGGTTTATTCTGAATTCTTGGGTAACTCACCAAGTTATTACATTTCGATGCTCGTTCCTGCCTTAGCACTTGGTAATGTATTTGCCATTATCTTTGCAAGTCTTTTAAATACTCTTGGAAATAAAGTACCGTCCTTATCAGGTAATGGTCAACTTATTCCTGGATTTAAAATGGAGCAAAAAAAATCGACTTTTGATATTTCAAAGATGGGAATTGGTTTACTAGCCGCTTTATTATTCTTTGCTTGTGGTCATTTACTAGGGGCAATCATTTCGTTACACCCGTATGCAATCATGATTGTTCTCGTGGCTATAGCTAAAATTGTAAATATCATTCCACAAAATGTAGTGGAAGGTGCGAGCCAGTGGTATCAATTTGTTGCTAAAACATGGACACTTGCTTTGCTTTTTGGAATTGGTGTAGCGTTCACCGATTTAAATGCGGTGTTAGCTGCTATGAGTGTACAATATATTCTTCTTGTTGCAGGCGTTGTATTTGGTGCGGTGTTAGGAGCTGCTCTTCTGGGAAAAGCAGTCGGATTTTATCCAATTGAATCTGCTATTTCAGCTGGATTGTGCATGGCAAACATGGGAGGAACAGGTGATGTAGCTGTGTTGTCAGCATCAAAAAGAATGCAGTTAATGCCTTTTGCCCAAATTGCGTCAAGACTGGGCGGAGCGATTATCCTGTTATTGGCAGGGTTGATCATTCCACTCTTTATATAAAGGGATTAAAAAACGATGCTGGATGATCAGCATCAGTCTATAGTTCTAGCACATGTAGATTAACCTAACCACCTTTTAAGTTAATTAATAAAGCCTCTTTCACGTTAGTTGTGAGTAAAATGGAGTATTTCTATCAAAACATTAAACTGGGACTTTATAAGCCTAAAAAAAAGACAGTTTAAGTATGTACTAGATAGTTTTGCTAAATGGAAAGGGGCATATTTATTCCTAGAATTTTGCATAACTAGTTAGTAGAATAATCCCTTTTCTATATAGGACTTTAGTGATTGAGGAGATAGATAGGTGTTTTTAAAAGAATTAGCCAAAAATCGTTTTATTACCATTATTTATTTTCAGAATGGATCTTTAAAAACATGCAAAGGTCGATCTGTATTCTATGGAATGGAATGTTATAAAAAAGAGTAATTAAAAAAAGTAATAAGTAATTAAAAAAAGTAAAATAAATGATGAAATTACTGATTAATATGATACACTACTTATAGATTTTCAGTTAAATAGTATAACTCATTTGATTGAGGGGGACTTATTAATATGATTAGTGTTGCTATTAACGGGTTTGGACGTATTGGAAGAATGGTATTTCGTCAAGCGGTAAAAGAAAGCTCATTCCAGGTCGTAGCCATTAATGCGAGCTATCCGGCAGAGACGTTGGCACACCTTATTAAGTACGATACCGTACACGGGAAGTTTGACGGTACTGTAGAGGTATCGCAAGATCATTTAGTGGTGGATGGTAAGGAAGTTAAGCTTCTTAACCAACGTAATCCGCAAGAGCTGCCTTGGAAGGAGCTAGGAATAGAAGTTGTAATAGAAGCAACAGGAAAATTTAATGCAAAAGAAAAAGCAAGTCTGCACTTAGAGGCCGGGGCAAAGAAGGTTATTTTAACAGCTCCAGGCAAAAATGAAGATGTAACGATAGTAGTTGGTGTAAACGATGAGCAATTGGATATTACAAAACACGATGTGATTTCAAATGCCTCTTGTACAACAAATTGTCTTGCTCCAGTCGTCAAGCTGTTAGATGAACAATTCGGCATAGAGAATGGCTTAATGACTACTGTACATGCATATACAAATGATCAAAATAATATTGATAATCCACATAAAGATTTACGTAGAGCGCGTGCTTGTGCACAATCTATTATTCCAACAACAACAGGTGCTGCTAAAGCTTTAGCAAAGGTATTACCACATTTAAATGGGAAATTACATGGCATGGCACTACGTGTTCCGACTCCAAATGTATCGCTTGTAGACCTTGTAGTAGACGTGAAATGTGATGTGACAGTGGAACAAATTAATAATGCCTTCCAGACTGCAGCCCAAGGATCTATGAAGGGAATTATAGAATTCTGTGATTCACCGCTTGTGTCTGTAGATTTCAATACAAATCCAAGCTCGTCTATTATTGATGGCCTATCTACAATCGCTATGGGGACTCGTAAGGTAAAAGTTCTTGCCTGGTATGATAATGAGTGGGGCTACTCCTGCCGCGTAGTAGATCTCGTAAAGCTAGTAGCAAATCAGTTATCTAGCCAAAAAAGCCTGCAACATATTTAAATTGATGACTTAATAGTAGCAACTTAAGGCGCAATTATTTTCGGAAAAATTAACAAACAAAACCTGATAAATAGTATGAATCTCTTAAGTTAGTGTTATGTAGTATTTGCGGGAATTACGAGAAAGATAAAAAAGACAAAAAGGATGGTATATATATGAGTAGTGTAGACGTCCAAATCGAATTAGATGATTTACTAAATGGAATTAATGCGCAAGTTCAATTAAGTGTTTCGCAGTTAGTGGAAAAAATAATAAAGAGAGAAGAAGGGATATTAACTTCTACCGGTGCTGTTTCTGTTTCAACGGGTAAATACACAGGGCGTTCTCCTAAAGATAAATTCATTGTTAAGGAAGAGTCTACTGCAGATAAAATTGATTGGGGTACTGTAAACCAAGCCATTTCTGAGCAACATTTTGATAATCTGTATACAAAGGTATTAGAACACCTAGAAGAAAAAGAAGAAATCTTCGTATTTAAAGGCTTTGCTGGAGCGGATCACAGCTCTCGTCTTCCGATTCAAGTAATAAATGAATTTGCTTGGCATAACTTATTTGCACATCAATTGTTTATTCGTCCGACAGAGGCTGATTCCCCGAATCAGGATGAACCATTTACAATTGTATCTTCTCCAACATTCAAAGCTGATCCGGAAATTGACGGTACAAATTCTGAAACGTTTATCATTGTTTCTTTTGAAAAGCGTGTAATTCTAATCGGCGGTACTGAGTATGCAGGTGAAATGAAGAAATCCATCTTCTCTATCATGAATTACTTGTTACCAGAACAAGACATTCTACCTATGCACTGTTCTGCAAACGTATCTGAAGAAGGTGATGTGGCATTGTTCTTTGGCTTATCCGGAACAGGAAAGACAACGCTATCTGCAGATCCAAATCGTAAGCTAATCGGTGATGACGAGCATGGGTGGTCTGATAACGGCGTCTTTAATATTGAAGGAGGTTGCTATGCAAAATGCGTGAACCTATCTAGGGAGAAGGAACCTCAAATCTTTGATGCGATTACATTCGGTTCTGTATTGGAAAATGTTGTTATTGATAAGGAGACGGGTCTTGCAAATTACAATGATGTATCTTTAACAGAAAATACACGAGCAGCATATTCAGTTGATGCAATTGATAATATTGTGCTTCCAAGTGTTGCTGGACACCCAAATACAATTGTGTTCCTAACAGCTGATGCATTTGGTGTATTACCTCCAATCAGCAAGTTATCAAAAGAACAAGCCATGTATCATTTCTTAAGCGGCTATACTAGTAAGCTAGCAGGAACTGAGCGTGGGGTTACATCCCCGGAAGTAACGTTTTCTACATGCTTTGGTTCTCCATTCTTGCCGCTTAACGCATTTCGTTATGCTGAAATGCTTGGAGAGAAAATTGAAAAGCATAATGCAAAAGTATTTTTAGTTAACACTGGTTGGACTGGCGGAGAATATGGTGTAGGCCAACGAATGAATCTTTCCTACACTCGTGCAATGGTGAGAGCTGCACTTAACGGTGAATTAGACAACGTGGAATCTGAAAAGGATGACATCTTCGGTCTGGAAATTCCGCTTCATGTTCCAGGTGTTCCTGATAGTGTATTAATTCCAGAACAAACTTGGGCTGACAAGGAAGCTTATAAAGCAAAAGCTTTAAACCTTGCCAGCAAGTTCAATGAAAACTTCAAAAAGTTCACAAGCGTATCGGAAGAGATTGTTAAGTTGGGCGGACCTCTTGTATAACGAGAAGAGGAGCTGACTTTTCAGCTCTTCTAGAGATAAAACGGCATTTAAAGAGACATAAAACTTAAATGACCATTTGTTCAATGACAGCTTATGATGTAAATTCCAAATAAATTATATAGGAATTTTGCTTCATTTTGTACAAACTTCACCAGTTGGTGAAGTTGTCTTTTTTTATCAAAGGCATCACTTAATACAATTCAAAATTTAAGTTGCTGAATCATAAGATTTAACCCCTAATAGACGAGCAATTACCCTTCGTGTCAATGGAGCATACATTTATAGTCTATAAATTAATTAGTCACCTAAAATTATATAGTTATATAACTCTCGCATTAGTACATGTTACTTTTTCATAAACACTAATAAGAAAGGAGAAGTAAAAATGAGCGATAGTGAAACTAAAACAGACGTTATTTTAATTGGTGCCGGAATCATGAGTGCAACTTTGGGAACACTTCTGAATGAATTAGTACCGGATTGGACAATCAAGGTATTTGAAAAGAATGCAAGCGCAGGAGAAGAAAGCTCTAACGAATGGAATAATGCGGGCACAGGGCATGCGGCACTGTGCGAGCTTAACTATACGGTCGAAAAACCGGATGGGTTCATAGATATTAGCAAAGCGATAAATATTAATGAACAATTTCACGTTTCAATGCAGTTTTGGTCGTATCTTGTAAACAAGCTGAAACAAAATCCACAGGATTTTATCATGCCATTGCCTCATATAAGTATAGTTCAAGGGGAACAAAATGTAATATTTTTAAAAAAGCGATTTGAAGCGCTAGCAAAGAATCCATTATTTCAAGGGATGGAATTTTCCGATGATCCTGAAAAACTAATGGAATGGATCCCGCTTATTATGCAAGATCGCGACTCGAATGAGCCTATCGCGGCAACCAAAATCGACTCTGGGACTGATGTCAATTTTGGCGCATTAACACGCATGATGTTTGACCATTTAGAGAGTGAAAATGTCAATATACATTACAAACATAGTGTTAGCGACATTAAACGTACTAGCGACGGGTCATGGGAATTGAAAGTGCGGAATTTGAATAGCGGTACGGTTGAAAGCCATACTGCAAAGTTCGTCTTTGTCGGAGGCGGAGGTGGCAGCCTTCATTTACTGCAAAAATCCGGTATTCCAGAAGGGAAACATATTGGAGGATTCCCGGTGAGTGGCTTATTTATGGTGTGTAATAACCCTGAAGTTGTAGAGCAGCACCATGCAAAAGTATACGGAAAAGCTAAGGTTGGTGCTCCTCCAATGTCTGTTCCACACCTTGATACAAGATTTATTAGCAATAAAAAATCATTGTTATTTGGACCGTTTGCCGGCTTTTCACCAAAGTTTTTAAAAAATGGTTCAATGTTTGATTTAGTAACTTCTGTAAAACAGGATAATCTCGTAACGATGTTGGCAGCAGGTGCGAAAAACTTGTCATTGACGAAATACCTGATCCAACAAGTTATGCTAACAAAAGAACAGCGCATGGAAGAATTACGTGAATTTATCCCCAACGCCAAAAGTGAAGATTGGGATTTAGTAGAAGCAGGCCAACGTGTACAAGTTATTAAAGATACTGAAGCTGGTAAAGGAACACTTCAATTTGGTACGGAAGTTGTTAGTGCTGCTGATGGCTCAATTGCAGCATTGCTCGGCGCTTCTCCTGGTGCTTCTACTGCCGTGTACGTCATGCTTGAAGTTTTAACAAAATGCTTCCCAGATGATATGAATGATTGGGAATCGAAAATTAAAGAAATCATTCCTTCTTATGGCTTATCACTAATGGAAAATCCAGATCTTTTAAACGATATTCATACTTCAACAGCTCAAACACTTGGTCTAATTGAAAAAAGGCCCGAACTGGTCTGTAGTTAATTCTTTAAAAGTAGAAACAAATATATTGAAAATTTGCATGGTGGACAATTATTTCTAATTGATCCAATCTAAAAAAACCTATAGTGTGCTTCTTGTAGAAACTAAGGCTTAGACTGTAACACTCGTTATGTATTTAGTCAAAGTATTTTTTAAAATTAAAAATACTTATTAAAGTTACAAAAACTATGAAGCTTTCTAAGAGACACTATAATTATAGTTAAAGAAGGAGATTAATAAATAACACAGTAAAATAGAAAGCGCTTTTTTTCCTGATTTAAAAAGTTCCATAGTTATCATCTAATATGATCAGTGATTTAATACGCTAATTACCATTTCATTTTCTAATGAAAATTGAACAGAGAGGGAGATTTAGTTATGGCAACATTACGCGAAGAAGCATTAAAGATGCATAAAGAAAACCAAGGGAAACTTGGTGTCAATTCTAAAGTTAAAGTACGTGATGCAAAAGATTTAAGTCTTGCTTATTCACCTGGTGTAGCGGAGCCTTGCTTGGCTATTCATGAAACGGAAAGCAAAGTATATGATTATACAATGAAGGGAAATCTTGTTGCCGTTGTTTCAAATGGAACCGCTGTCCTTGGGCTTGGAAATATCGGTCCGAAAGCAGCTATGCCGGTCATGGAAGGGAAGGCGTTGTTATTTAAAGAATTTGCAAATGTTGATGCTTTTCCTCTATGTATAAATTCGACTGACACGGATAAAATTGTCGAGCACGTTAAAATGTTAGAGCCTACTTTTGGCGGAGTTAATTTAGAAGATATCGCTGCACCGCAATGTTTTGAAATTGAAGAGCGTTTACGCAAAGAGTGTGATATCCCTATTTTCCATGATGACCAACACGGAACGGCTATTGTCACAGCAGCAGGCCTTATTAATGCACTTAAACTAGCAAACAAAAATATTGAGGATATTCGTGTTGTGGCAAATGGGGCTGGTGCTGCAGGAGTAGCAATTGTAAAACTGTTACTAAATATGGGTGTAAAAAATGTCATTTTATGTGATACAAAAGGAATCATTTATAAAGATCGTCCGGTGGGTATGAATAAATTTAAAGAAGAAATGGCAAGCATCACAAATAAAGAACAAAAGCAAGGATCACTAGGAGATGCATTAGAAGGTGCTGATGTGTTTGTTGGGGTTTCTGCGGCAGGAGCAGTTACAAAAGAAATGGTACGCTCAATGAATGCCAATCCGATTATTTTTGCAATGGCTAACCCGGTACCAGAAGTTATGCCAGAAGAGGCAAAAGAAGCGGGAGCACTTGTAGTTGGAACAGGACGCTCTGATTTCCCGAATCAGGTTAATAATGTCCTTGCATTCCCTGGGATTTTCCGCGGTGCTTTAGATGTTCATGCGAAGGAAATTAACGAAGAAATGAAAATTGCTGCCGTTTATGCAATTTCTGGACTAATTAACAGTGAAGAACTACACGCTGATTATGTCATTCCGGATCCATTTGACCCAAGAGTTGTGAAACATGTAGCAGAAGCTGTTGCAGGTGCAGCAATAAATACAGGGGTTGCGCGAAAAGAATTGAATGCACAAGAGCCTATTGAAGATCTACTAGTAGTAAACTAAGTTTAGATTGATCAAATATTATTAAGTGAGATATTTTACTTTTTAGCCTTCCTAATAATCTGTTTAGGCAAGGCTTTTTATTTTACTGACGCTTTTAAAGCTTATTATTGGTAGGAGGGACCGTATAGTGAAAAAGAAATTGATTGTTCCACTAGCCCTTATCGTTTTCACCATGGCTTCTACTAGTTTGACAGTTTGGTTTCTTAAGGAACAGGATAAGCCTAATATTATAATCATTGCCCAAAGATTGGATATCGAGTATTGGAAAATTTTTGAGTCAGGGGCCAAAAAAGCCTTAGAAGATTTTAATCTAGATGGAAAAGTAATAGCTCCTGAATCGATCTACCCTATTAGTAATCAGCCTAACATGTTAAAAAAGGTTCTTGATCAACAACCTGATGCGCTAATTGTAGCCCCAATTGACGAAGAGGTTACTATTCCTGTATTGATGGAATATAAGCAAAAAAATATTCCTGTGCTTCTTGTGTCTAGGGACATTGATTGGGAAGATAAAACCGCCTTTATCGGACCGGACCACTATGCATTGGGTGAAATGGCAGGTAAATTATTGGGTTCAATGTTGCAGCCAGGAGATCAAGTCGCTATTATTTTTGGGCTAGCAGATGATCAAGCTATGATTGATCGAACAAATGGGGCAAAGAAGGTGTTAGAGACGATCGGAATAGAGGTTGTTGCAGAAAGGTCGGGGTATGATGCTTTGGCAAATCCAACACCGGTGATGGGAAGCATTTTGCAATCCTATCCAAATATTAAAGGGGTAATTGCTACTTCTGATCGATTAGCACTAGAGGTATTAGGAACGCTAGAGAAAGAAGGGGTAAAAATCCCTATTATCGGTACAGATGGGATAATAGAAATGATCGAATTTGTTGGAGAAGGAAAAGTAAACGCCACTATAGCGCAGAATCCTTATGATATGGGATATCTAAGCGTAGTACAAGCACAGAAGGCAATTAAAGGAGAGAAAACCGAAAAGATAATTGATAGTGGAATTGACATCTTAACTGTGGATAATGCGCAAGATAGATTAAGGTTCTTAAAAAAATTATTAACGGTAAAGTAAGCCTACTATTATGTAGTGGTTAAGTCTATTACCTAGGGAAATACGACAATTCTGCTGATCTTATGAAGAGTTAAAAGAATTTGTTTACCATTTGTTTAGTGAAAGATATAGAACCTTAAGAATTATAGGGTTGAAAAAGAGTTAACGAGAGTTATACAGAGCAAATGAGGCTGTTCCAAAAGGTCAAATACAGACCTTTTGAGACACCTCCATACATTAATTAAAATTAACGACCAGACTCAAGCTTTTTTTAAATATATTAAAGAGTCTCACCTGTCTGAGCCTGTATTGGGGTTGTGTTTTCCTGTTTTTTAAAACGAAGTAAACTGAAGATGAGCAGAAGACCAATTGAAATAAAACTAGCAATCATCAACACGATCCCACTCCATTCAAAATGTTTCCAAATAAGTCCCCCACCTAAACCAATGACACTAGACCCCATATAATAGAAGAGTAAATAAATAGATGATGCTTGTGATTTAAAGGATGTAGCAATCTCACCAACCCAACGACTAGCAATCGAATGACAACCAAAAAATCCAAACGTAAAAATACAGAGTGCTAAAATTATAAATAGGACGTTGCTTGTAAGTGTCAAAACAGCACCAGCAAACATAATGATTATACTAATTATGATCATTTTCGATTTTCCGTGCTGATCACTTAGACGCCCGATATATGTTGAGCTAAACGTCCCTACTAAATACACAAAGAAGATAAAGCCGATTACCGTATGACTTAATGAATATGGCGGTGTTAGAAGTAGAAATCCTAAGTAATTGTACACCGTCACAAAACTACCCATAAGGACAAAGGAAAGACCAAATAAGCATAATAACCTTAGATTTTTTAATTGCACTCCAATAGATGGTAATAACGTTTTTAATGATGCTTTTGAAGTTTTTGGAGAATTTTCCGGCTGCGGAAGCAATTTTAAAAAGCCAATACTTAAAAGAAGACTGATAAAACCAAGAATAAATAAAGCAACATGCCAAGAAAACCACTCAGTAAAAAGGCTTGTTAAAAATCTTCCTGAAAGGCCACCAAGTGTATTTCCACTAACATGAAGACCCATGACAAGGCCTAACGTTTTCGGATGAAATTCTTCATTTACATAAGCCATCGCAATACCCGGAAAACCAGCTAAGGCAATCCCTTGCAACGCCCGAAGGAAAAGTAAGATCGTGAAATTAGGACTGAACGCTGATAAAATACAAAGAACGGATGTCAGGATTATTGATATCGACATCATCCTCTTTTTTCCAATGGAGTCAGCTATTGAGGAAGCAACAAGCATCGTAACAGCGAGAAACCCAGTTGAGATCGATAATGATAGACTTGCTGTTGCTGGAGATACGTTAAATTCTTCCGTGAAAATTGGAAAAAGCGTTTGGACAGAATATAGAATCATAAAGCTGATAAAGCTTCCCGAAAAAAGCGCGAAAATCGCTTTATTATAGGAAGGACTTTCTCTTGTTAAATACATGTTGAAATCCTCACTTCTATTATTGTTTTACTCTATCATATGATTGACAAACGATAACTTCCAATATATAATTCACATAATTTTGATGCATGAAAGTTATGGATGGAGGTAAGAGAATTGGAATGGCAGCAGCTTGAATATTTTCAGAGGGTCGCAAATATGCAACATTTTACGAAAGCAGCGGAGTCATTATTCATTTCGCAGCCAGCGTTAAGTCGAGCCATTTCTAGGCTAGAGAAAGAACTGGGTGTACCTCTATTCGAAAGAAAAGGGCGAACGGTTCAATTAAATCGCTATGGAAAAATGTTCTTAGAAAAGGTGAATCTCGCTTTGCAGGTCATTGAGTCAGGACGTCAGGAACTTAAGGAAGTTGTTAGTCCAGACAGTGGGAATATCTCCCTTTCCTTTTTACATACGTTAGGGGCTAATCTTGTCCCAGAGTTAATTGGAGAGTATCGTCGTTCCTATCCAAATGTCACCTTTCAATTATTTCAAAATACTGCAAGAGAATTAATTGAACAGTTAAAAGCAGGGGATATCGACTTATGCTTAACGACGGTTTCAGAATTAGATCCAGAAATCAGTTGGCAAGAATTATTTTCTGAAAAATTATTTGTTATTGTTCCACACTCTCATCGCTTGGCGAATCGTGATGGTGTCAATTTAAGTGAAATTGCCGAAGAGCCATTTGTTGGGTTTAAAAAAGGGGCAGGTCTTAGAACAATAACAGATCAATTGTGTAAGCAAGTCGGATTTACCCCTAAGTTAACATTTGAAGGACAGGAAGTGTCAACCGTAGCTGGACTTGTCTCAGTAGGGCTTGGTGTCGGGTTAATCCCAGAAAGAAGCGGGATGGAAAGTGATCATGTTTGTCGCTTACCAGTTATAGATGTTGAATGTAAGCGTACAATAGGAATTGCGTGGAGGAAGCAAACATTCCTTCCAAAGGTTGTTGAGCAATTTCAAAATTTTATTATCAATCATTTTAGTTAGGAGTAGGATGTCCTTCGAATAATCTGGACTTACTAGTCGTTAAGTTAAAGGATAATAAAGGAATCTAATTGATGAATCATGAAATCAAGGGGACAGTTCTTGCGCTTTCTCGTAACCCAACGCACCAAAGACAAGCGGTTTAATTATCTTATGGGAGTATGATTTATAAATGTAAATCATACTCCCATAATTTATGCGGATTTTTTACTCTTCTTTATAAATCTGATTGTGAACATTAAATGATGTTCTTTTTAGTCGCTCGTTAAGCTCTCTTGCGCCGATGGTAGTTGGAGGCTTCCCACTGTGAGACCAACTTTTACTCTTCATAAAAAAACGTGGAAGACAACAACTCCATGAGTAACACTCCCTGTAGAAGAGAAATAGCTAGCCAAGACATTACTAGCCGGCTCAATCTATTAAATTATGCATTTTTTATATGTGCATTAAGGAAAAAGTCAAATAGATTAGTAAGAATTCCTCAATTACAATTGGATACAAAAAAAGGGATGAATGCTTACGTACAAAGTGTTCATCCCTCATTACATATTTCTTGGTTAACTGATTTTTGACGTGCTTCTTTTACTTTTGCTTCTCTTTTTGTTGGCGCGTGCTGGTGTATAGCCGTTGGCATAAACCGTCCCTTGGCCAATTTCTAGTTTTTCAATGAGTTCTTCGTGACTTGAAACGTTGTTGTATTTGCAAGCTTCTAGGTATACTTGTGCTGCTACTTGTGCGTCCTCAAGGGCATGGTGGTGTTTAAATTCAATCTGTAGATATTCAGCGACTACATTGAGTGAATAACTATGTAGGCCAGGCCATGTTTTTTTGGAAACATTGACCGTACAGTTATAGGAAAATGAAGGGTAATCGAACTTACACTCATCTAGTGAGTGCCTCAATACAGACATATCAAAGCTTGCATTATGGGCAATAACGAGGTTTCCTTCAAGCAAGTGGGAGATATCTGTCCACACTTCATTAAATGATGGGGCATCCTTGACATCTTCTGGAGTAATTCCATGAATTCTTACACAAATGGGATCAAAGTACATATCGGTTGGTTTAATTAATTGGTAATATTCTTCGGCTACCGTGCCACTTTTTACGACAACTAGTCCAATCGAACAAACACTTGAACGATTTGTATTAGCTGTTTCAAAATCTATTGCAACAAAATCCAATTGGAGTCCTCCTCAACAATAAAAGTTCAACGTACGGAATCTCTATGAATATATTAGTATAACGTAGATTAATAGGATTTACATCATGAATTCAGAAATAAGTTAATGATAAGTACAAAGGTAACTCAATGTTTATGGGGTGTTTTTGTTGGGCTTTTGGTTAATAAATTTCTCATAAATTCCCCACATCCCAACAACACTTTGATACAATAGACATCATTACTACTGTTATACTTTTAATAAAAAAGAGGAGGCATTTCCTTGCTCTCATATAAAGAAAAAGAACTAATCAAGGATTATTTAACGCGACATGAGTTTTTTACCCTTAAAAATTTATGTGATTATTTAATTGAGAATGGTTCAAGTTCAGAAACATATTCAACTGGAAAATATAAAATCTATCCTCAAATTGCTGTTGTAGTAGAAACGTACGTTAAGGATTCAATTATAGAGATGAGCCTAGTCGAAAATGACGTACAATATAAAAGAATGGGTGATCTATCAATTAATAAGGAACCGGAAGAAGATAGAGAAGAAACAGAAGAAGATTCGGAACCGGAAATGGGGCAGCAGCTAAGTTTGTTTTAGCAACCCCCCTCGAGATTATGAGAAATTACGTAAAAGAAGAAAACCCGTTGTTTTCGCCATAATAATCAATTATGATTTCAATAATCGAATACTACCTACTTAAAGGGGAGTAGCTGTACAATAAAGTCGTCATTCCCGGGAGATTCTCCTCGGCTTTATTGGCAACATAAATGTTGTTAGCCAGACCTTTACCATTGGTAGAGGTCTTTTTGTAATGGAGTAGACCTTTGCCTATTTTGGTAAAGGTCTTTTTCTTACATTATTATAAATCTGAAATTGGAGAAGATGAGAGTATAGACAGAGGATGAGTTCTTTTTTTGATTTTATAAAAGTCTAGTCTGGGAGGTGGGTAGGTGTTTGAGAATAAGGTGCTTCGAGTCATCGTTCGAGTATTGATTGTAGCTATATTACTGGCTATAGGTTGGCTTGCTTTTTATTATGTTGTATGGCTTACGTTTCCATTTTTAATTGCATTAGGGATTGCTTTCTTCATTAATCCTGTCGTGAATTGGTTGGAGAAGTCCGCGAAATTCCCAAGATCGTTGGCCGTGTTATCAGGTATTTTGTTTTTGTTTGGATTAGTTGGAGGCGTGCTAACGTTACTTATTATCAAGCTAGTTGACGGTTTTCAATATTTATCTAGACTTGTGCCAAATCAAATTGAAATCATCTCGACCCATATTCAGACGTATGTCAATGAGCATGTCTTTCCTCTTTGGGTGAGAGGGATCGGGTTTATTGATGAGTTAGATGTAGCGCAAAGGGATGCGATTGAAAATAGCATTCAACAGATCGGAGGTCAGTTTGCTTCGATTCTTGGGAATGCAGGTCAGGCAATTGCAAACAGTCTCTCTCAATTTATTGGGGCACTTCCGATTACATTAACGGTTTTTGTCTTTGTCCTTCTTTCCTTGTACTTCATTAGCAAAGACTGGCACCGGCTTCAAGCGATTGTAAAAAGGAAGCTGCCAATCCGAATCAAAGAACAAATGGCTCAGGTCTATCGAGATTTAAAATTCAAACTGATTGGTTTTCTGAGAGCTCAGTTTATCTTAATCAGTATGACAGCCGTCGTTAATTTGATTGGCCTTCTTATCTTGAGAGTCGAGCATGCTTTAACGATCGCTCTCATTCTTGGTGTTGTCGACTTGTTGCCATATTTGGGTACGGGGATTATTTTAATTCCATGGGGCATTTATAGCATCATGACCGGTAATCTCTTTTTAGGGGTAGGGCTGTTAATCCTCTATGGATTAACGATTACAATACGACAATTTGCTGAACCGAAAGTACTGTCATCAAGCTTAGGTTTGAACCCATTGGCGACGCTTATTTCATTATTTGTAGGGTTACAACTGTTTGGCTTTATTGGGTTATTTTTAGGTCCGGTAATCCTGGTTTTAATTATCTCATTTCATGAGGCAAAAATATTTGAAGGTATATGGCGATTTATAAAGGTTGAGTAAGAAATTAGTTATTAGTAACGTAAAAATTTTTATGATTATTAGAACTATCAAATTTGGGGGAAGAGATTAAGATGCAAGAGGTTATTCACTATTTTCAGGCAAACCCGATTATTTATAAAGCCTGTTTATCACTCGTGATTTTACTTATTTACTATAAGGTTGTGAGGCTTACAAATAAGCTTCTTCATAGAACAATTAAAGATAATAGTCTGTATTACGTCACTCGTAAAAGGTTCTATTATTTGCACTCTGTCATTCTGGTCGTTATTTTTATTATGTTATGGTCTGAAGCGAGGCTTGATTTAACGATCTATGTTGGGTTCATTTCGGCAGGGATTGCAATTGCACTAAGAGAAATTTTTACAAACATTGCCGCATTGCTCATTATTGTGATTCAAAAGCCATTTGAAGTGGGGGACCGTGTTGTTGTTAATGATCGTGCGGGAGATGTGATTGATCAAAAAATCTTTCATTTTGTGATGATGGAAGTAACATCAAAGGCTGAAGGAGAACAAAGCACAGGGAAGGTTGTTCACATTCCAAATAATTATCTCTTTACACATGCTGTTTCTAATGCGAGTAAGGGGTTCGGTTATGTGTGGAATGAAATCGACGTTCGGTTGACACTTGATAGTGAGTGGGAAGAGACAAAAGCTCAGTTTGAAACGATTTTGAACAAACATACAGAGCATATTTCTACAGAAGCTAGGGATAAAGTCCAAGAAGCTTCGAAAAAATATATGCTCCATTCTCAAGACTTAACACCAGCCGTTTCCGTTATGGTTAAAGACGGTTATCTTAAGTTGACGTTGCGCTATTTAACTGAACCGAGGAAAATGAAGTTGACAGAGGATGTTATTTGGCGTGAGATACTGGAGTATGTGAGAGAGAATGAAGGGGTTAAGATTGCATAGTTTTTATCGTATAAGTGTACAGATGGACAGCTGGCAGATGATGGTAATAATTTGTTGAATTAACAGGCGCATTGCTGAGGAAGAAAATAAAGTAAGTAAGGTATTTAAATATGATGTTGGGGACGATTCTCATGGTAGGATCGTTTTTTTTACGAGCTGGAAATAAAATTAAGAGATACTAGTATTCTTTCAAGCTTGGTATAATTAAACAGACTTCGAGCATTAGGTGTTGTGTAATTTATAGACGTGCAATAGAAGTATGAGGAGCGGCTTGATATTAGTTAGAAAATTTGGGGTAAGAGGAAATTCTTTTTACTCCTTTAATAGTTGTGTAGTGATTAGTGAAGGAGTGAACTGTCCTATTGTCCACATCTTTCATTTCAAACTGGTTTTCTATAAATAGTGCCCTACCCTCAGCATATACGAAGGGAAAATGATTATGAAGCTAAAGAAGAAAGGTTATTTACTTATCGTTTTAAGTGCATTCTGCCTACTTACACTTTATTCATTGTTATGGCCTGTACCGATTCACCCACCTTATTGGGATGCTCCACAGACGGAAGGATATACAGGTCCTCATAAAGTGAATAGTAGGTTAGAGGGGATGGAATTTATTGAACTAGATCATTTCAAACAACCAGAGCACATTGTGTATCGAGATAATTGGCTGTATGCCGCGATGGAGGATGGAGAAATCATTCGTGTTCGCCCTGATGGGTCAGAAAGTGAAGTTGTTGTTAATACAGGGGGACGTCCGCTTGGGTTTGATTTCGATTCTGAGGGAGCACTGATTATTGCCGATCCTTTATATGGAGAACATGGGGGGCTGCTTCGGGTGACTAACATTGGTGGTGGACCAGAGATAGAACTGCTAACAAATTCTGCCGATGGTTATCCGACTCATTTTGCTGACGCGGTTGTCGTAGCAAAAAACGGATTGATTTATTTTTCAGATGCCTCATTCCTAGTAAAAGCAAAGGAAATCGGTGATGTTGGAAAAGCTGGTGAACTAGACATTTTAGCGAATAGTAGCACGGGTAGGGTATTGGAATACAATCCTACAACACAACAGACACGAGTATTAATGAATGACTTAAGCTTTGCAAATGGAATTGCTTTAAGTGAAGATGAACAGCATTTATTAATAAATGAAACAGGTAAATATCGTGTTTGGAAACTAGACGTAACTGCAGAAAACATCAGTGCATTCGAACAGGATATATCTGCACAAATAGTAGTAGATAATTTACCTGGTTTGCCTGATAACATCATGCAAGGGGAGGATGGAAGGTACTGGATCGGATTAATCTATCCTCGAAATGATTTTTTAGATTACAGCGCTAATAAACCATGGCTTCGTTCTATAGCTATGCGGTTACCAGCTTTTATGCTGCCTAAAGGTAATGGATACTCTCATCTTATAGCGATTAATGAGTCAGGAGATATTGTGGCTGATTTACAAGATCCAAATGGTTCATATACAGAAATCACTGGAGCAACGGAAACGGACGATAAGTTGTTCTTCCATCATTTAAATAATACGAACACAATTGGTTGGATTAATAAGGGTGATATAGGATTTTAGCTTAGAGAGTTATATTTATGAGCGGTTGACCATGACGAGGAGACAGGGTCAAGTAACAGTTTAGATTTATTAATAATTAAAGTGGACAATGGACCTGTCTTTCCGTCTATAGTTTAATTTATTGTTGATTGTATACTTGAACTATGGTAGATTATTAAACCTAGCCGCAAAAATTAATTTCAAATCAACTATTGCGTAGAATTATTATTCGTGATATATTATTTATTGTCGGCGGTATTGATTGATTCGGTGGTGAATGCGAAAAAACTTTTTAAAAAAATATTGCGCAGAACAAAATATTATGTTATGATAATAAAAGTCGCTGATGAAACAGCGGT
>NZ_JAWRVK010000061.1:0-18707 GCF_036663575.1 Halalkalibacter flavus | reverse complement strand
AAGACCGCTCAAAAGGCTTAAAACATTACGGCGGCTCCACTCAGCGCTTAGTTTAACCAAAAAGGAAGATCACCTTTTTGGTTAAACTAAAATAAGTTATCTGTATCTTTATTTACTGGTGTTGAGCTTGTTAGGATGAGTTTTTCTGTTCGTTCTACTGCATCATTGACGTATTTTTCTACTTCGATGTATTGTTCGTATTTATTAGCTTGTTCTCTTTTTGGCCTTGTTTTTGAATCTGGTGGTAAGAAGATTGTGCAGCAATCCTCAAATGGTAAAATCGATGTTTCATACGTTTCAATTTTTTTAGCAATTTCAATGACCTCAAGCTTGTCCATTGTAACTAACGGACGGATAATTGGCAAGTTCGTTACTTCATTAATTGTATTCATGCTGTGCAACGTCTGACTAGCAACTTGTCCTAAACTTTCTCCCGTACCAAGAGCAAGGATTTTTCGTTCTTGGGCAATTTTCTCACTAATACGAAGCATGACTCTTCTCATAATTGTCATTTGTAAATTACTTGGGATGTGTTGATGAATATGCTTTTGCACATCTGTAAAAGGTACAAGATGCAACACGACAGAGCTTCCATATTTCGTCAATGCCTTCGCCAGATCGATAACTTTTTGCTTTGCTCGCTCATTAGTATATGGGGGACTGTGAAAATGCACAGCCTCAATTTTTGCTCCACGTTTCAACGTTAAGTAGCCCGCAACTGGACTATCAATTCCACCCGATAATAACAACAATACTTTTCCACTCGTTCCTACAGGTAGGCCCCCTGCTCCCGCATAAGAACCTGATGTTACGTAGGTTGCTGTTTCACGCACTTCTACTCGGATGTCTACATCTGGATTATGAACATCCACTGTAATTCCATTCGTATTCGCTAAGACATATCCGCCAATTTCCCGATTTAGCTGCATTGTATCAAGTGGAAAAGGTTTATAAGCTCTTCTTGCAGTAATTTTAAAGGTTTGAACACCTTCATGATCCTTCAATACTTGAAGAGCACCTTTTTGCATCGATTCAATGTCATTTTCGACTTTCAATGCCAAACTAAATGAATGGATACCAAAAATGTGTTTTAATTTATCAACGACAAGTTCGTGGTTTTCACCATTTAATTTGATAACAATCCGACCATATGTGCGTTTAATTTCTAAGTTAGAAAATGATTTTAAACTCATTTTAATATTTTGCTGCAATGATTTTTCAAAGATGGAGCGATTTTTGCCTTTTAATGCTAATTCTCCAAACCTAATTAATATATGATCATATGTCATGAATTTACAACCTCCAATAATTCCGGAATAATAACTTTTAATTCAGCTATTAATTGATCCAACTCAGCAGCTGTTGTTTCAAAAGAGAAACTAACACGTATGCCTGAGTTTGCTCTTTCCTCACTTAGACCCATCGCTAGCAATACTCGGCTCGGTTCTGAAGCCTTTGATGAACAAGCAGATTTCGTAGATACATAGATGTCTTTTGCAGTTAATGATTGAACAATTACTTCTGGCTTCGCACCCGGAATTGAGAAATTAACGATATGAGGAGCTGCGTTATGTTCTGGACTATTAATAACAACTCCTTCTAATTCCTTTAACTTTGTAATCAAATAATGACGTAAATGTTCGAGTTCTTTGCGTTTATTATCTTGTTCAAACGATAATCGTAATGCTTTTGCCATTGCGACAATCCCTGCTACATTTTCCGTACCCGCTCTAAGACGGCTTTCTTGCGCTCCGCCATGAAAGAGTGCATCGATTTTCAATCCTTCTCTAACAAATAAAAAGCCATTCCCCTTTAACCCATGAAATTTATGAGCAGAAAACGTACATAAGTCTATTCCAGATTTACGCAATTCTAAAGGGACTTTCGTGACCCCTTGAACATGATCAACATGAAAAAGAATTTGATGGTAACTTTTTAGAAGCTGACCGATTTCTTTAATAGGTAAGATCGTTCCTGTCTCATTGTTTACATGAATCATTGAAACAATAATTGTATCAGAACGAATTTCTTTTTTTACTCGCTCTACGCTTACGCTACCTTCTTGATCAACAGGTAAATAAGTTACGTCAAACCCTTCCTTTTCAAGCTGAACGAAAGCTTCATCAGCTGAAGGGTGCTCGACTCGAGTAGTAATTATGTGTTTGCCACGGTTTTGTTTTGCTCGAGCCGCCCCTTTTATTGCTATATTATTTCCTTCTGTTCCACCAGAAGTGAAGATGATTTCATTAGCTCCTACACCAAGTAGTCGGGCAATACGGTTTCTAGATTCACCAATTAACCCTTCTGCCTGCATACCGAGAGAGTGAAGAGAAGATGGATTTCCAAAATAGGTCGATGCAACTTTCGCATACGTTTCAACCACTTCCTGAAACGGTTTAGTCGTTGCACTATTATCTAAGTAAATCATCATTTACTCCCCCTATACCTCATTTTTATTTACGCATCCATATATGTTAGCATAAAATCTTTAAATAACAAGATGCATTATCAATATTGCCAGTTATTCACATGATAGTATGAAAAAGCACCGATTTTTTAAAACAAGAGTTTAACTAAAAAAAAAGCTAGCTCCGACATCTTTTGTCGGAGCTAGCTTTTTTACTATACGGGCATATACCCTTTGACAACATCCAATACATTTGGCTCATATTTCTCTATGACAGAAACAGCACAGTTTAAAGCTTCTTCATATTCATATTGTCTAAACAACAATTCAGCCTCCAACAAGCCTGCAGCAACATCTTCTGATCGACTTCGATAGCGATTGCCGTATTGAATGACTTTTTCTGCTAAATCAGCGACCTCTACTATCTCAATGACCATCTCTTGATTCTTTTTAACAATCGTTTCTGCTTCTTCAACTAACACTGTTACCCTGCCTAACTCCAGCGGTACTTGAGCTAATTGATCAGCTGCCCGAACTAACGTTTCATCAGCATTTTCTAATTGATCTAGTGTATGTTGTGGCATTCCTGGAATATTGCTCTTTTTTAGAACACGATACGTCTCCATCATGATGTCTTGAAGAGACTGTAGGGTCTCCTTCGCCGTTCGTTCATCTTCTCTTAAAGCAAACAACGTTGCTTTCTCTTGTTCAATTTCTTCAGTAAGCTTGTTCATTTCATTTTGCCATACATCTACCATTTCTCGAATCGATGTATAAGTCTGCTTTTGATGTTCTGCTAAATCCGTTAGAACATATAACTGGTTCGTCAAATCATGAACATTTTCTTTAATTTGTTTTTGAGTACTCAATTGTTGTTTTGAAACAAAATAGCTTTTTTGTACATCCATTGTCTCGTAAGACAACGCCTCGACTTTTCGTTCGCTTTCTTCAATTTGAGACTTCAATTGCTCTAGTTGGTCAAAAACATACTGTTTCGATTCAACCTCGAACTCTAGCGTATCATAAAGCTGTTCAATTTTATTTGAGAGCTCAAAAAGCTTCTCCTCGGCTCCATCACATTTTAAAACAACTAAATCCTCTTTAACTTTATCAAGTTCTTGTTCCATTTGCTCTAGTCTTGAATGTAGTGAAAATGGCTCTAGCTGATAGCCAGCTGACTCCATTTCTTCCATCCCATCTCTTATCTCTTTCATTTCAGCCGGAATTCTTGTTTCAACCTGTACAAGAAGCTTAGGGTACTGCTCTACTAATGTTTCTAATTGAATAACTATTTCATTAGCCGAAACAAGGTGTTCTCTAGCTTTTAAGTAACTACCATCAGCCGTTTCCTGATCAAACATTTCAAGTTGTTCGTTAATTTGGTCCATTTTTTCATCAAAGGACGTAAGACCAGGACCCAAAGATCCACGTTTCTTCGTAATTGTTGAAAATAGTTCTTTATAAGCTGTACGCACTTCATCAATTTCGCTTCTGTTTTGCTCCTCACTTTGAACAAGGCTTTTGACATCATCTAATAAAGTCTTAATTTGTTCTTCAATGCTAACGAGACGCTTTTCAGTTAGCTCTAATAGCTGTTTCGCTTTATTAAAACGGTTTTTTCCAGCAAGATCCTCTATATCAAATAACTTTTCTTCGATATCTGGCAAGATCCCCCCAACAATTTCGTCCCATTCATTGCGCCATGTTTCAAACTTTTCTTCTGTCTGACCTGACATATGTAAATGTTTCACTTTGCCAATTTCATCAGGAATATCTCGATTTAAAATACCATTTTTCCATTCCTCTAATCGGTCTACTTCCTTATATACACGCTTTCGTATAACGGAACTAACAATTATAAAAATAGCAACAATGGCTATGGTAATGTATATTAAGTAATAAAACATAGGAGGACTCCCTTCTTTTGCTCATTAGTCGTTACATTTCAATATAGCTTCTTGTTGTTTCTGCAAATAAAACAAAAATCCTCTATTTTTGACAAATTTGTCTAAGATTTTTACGATTTTGATAGTTTCTATGATACCATGAAATAGCTAGTTTGTATCCATTTTATAAGTTCAAATCTGTAAAATAAAAACAAAACGAGAGAAATTGACTTTTCATTCTCATTAGTAAGGAGAGAAATGAATGATACATGATGGTCACATTCACAGTCCTTATTGTCCTCATGGTACGAAAGATTCGTTTGAGAAGTATTGTGAGTTAGCAATTCAAAAAAAAATAAAAGGAATTACGTTCACAGAGCATGCTCCTCTCCCTCCTTCTTTTCAAGACCCTACTCCCTTGAAAGATAGTGGGATGAATCCAGATGATTTGCAAGACTATTTCAAAGAAATTCAAGCACTAAAACGGCATTATAATAAACATCTTACTATTTATGCTGGATTAGAAATTGATTATATTGAAGGTTATGAAAAAGAAACATCAGACTTTCTAAATGAAATTGGTCCGCTGTTAGATGACAGTATTTTATCCGTACATTTTTTAAAAATTAATGAGAAGTACCTTTGTATTGATTACAGCCCTGATGTTTTTTCAGATGCCATTAAACAATTAGGATCAACGGAATCTGTGCATAAGCTCTATTATCAAACGGTTACGAAGTCAATTGAAATGGACTTAGGTCCTTTTAAACCTAAGCGTATTGGTCATATCACACTAGCTAGGAAATTCATTCAGAAATTCCCAGTAGCTAGTGACTTCTCTGAAGAAACTAATTTAATTCTGCATCAGATCAAGAAAAAAGGGTATGCGCTCGATTATAATGGCGCGGGTTGTACCAAGCCATTATGTAAAGAGCCCTACCCTAATGAACTAATTATTAAAAAGGCCATCGATCTTGCCATCCCACTTGTGTATGGTTCAGACGCCCATCAAGCGAATGGATTAATGTCAGGAGTCAACCAACTTTATCCAAAAGCAAGTTTTACGAGACCCTTATCCTTATTAAGAAATAGACCTTGGCAGTAAATACGTAGTCGTAGTTGTATACTCTTGCTGACTCTTGCATAGCCAAAGATCAATCCAATGTCTAATATGCTTCATATATCTTTCAATAAAGTACGGTTCGGTTGTTGTAATCTGGTAGAGCTCGCTTAAGTAATGGGGAGATTGGAAAGGCATAATAATCATCGTTCGTAGATGAATGACAGCAAAGTCAAGTGGTTGCTTCCGAAATTCTCCCCTTCTCATACCAGAGCGAATAAGCTCTTCTAAGTCATGTTTTTCTTTTCTTAAATATGTTGTCATAAGTTCTCGCACTAAAACTGAGTCCATAGTCATTTCACGATGAACCATCCGAGCGACAAAATGATTTTCAGATTGATATTGAAGAAGTGCTTTTATTAGTGAAAGTAACTGTTCTTTTGTAGAATTTAGTGATTTCTCTAGTTCGGTTTTTATTATTTGCAAATGTCCTTCAAGAAACTGAGTCATCAACTCTTCATAGAGGCCTTTTTTTCCACCAAAATGATAGGAGACAAGAGCGACATTGACGTTAGCCTTACTAGCGATATCTCGAACCGAGGTACCATCAAAACCTTGAGTATGAAAAAGTCGAACAGCAGCATCAATAATTCTATCTTTTTTTGTTTCCTTCATAATTGGTAGCCCTCCTTGTATATCCTTCCTCTTAAAATTTTCGTGCTAGTAAGCAATTTTCCTCTATGAATCGCTCGACAAAAAACATTGACTTTTCAACAAAATTCTTGCTTTGCCCCATCATTTTCGACTCCACGTTCCTCTCTTGATTTTCTTTTGAGTATGCTTTTTGTATAATTTCATGTAAAATGTCACAATAGATTTTTTCAAAAGAAAGGTTGGATGGGCATGTTCGCAAAAGAAGCATATAAAGGTACGTTGGAAGAACAATATAAGACACTTTCAAAGCAGCTAGATGCTTTATTAACCGGTGAGGAAGATCTTATCGCCAATCTAGCAAATGCAAGTGCACTATTAGCTCAATTTCTAGACGATGTGAATTGGGTAGGATTTTATCTATTGAAGAAAGAAGGCTTAGTATTAGGGCCATTTCAAGGTTTACCTGCATGTGTAAGAATCCCAGTAGGAAAAGGAGTGTGCGGAACTGCTGTAGAAAGAGATGAAACGATGCTAGTTGAGGATGTTCATCAATTCCCGGGCCATATCGCATGTGATGCAGCGTCTCGTTCAGAAATTGTCATCCCAATACATCATTACAATTCAATTGTTGCCATCTTAGACATTGACAGCCCTCTTCTAGCAAGGTTTACAAAAGAAGAGCAACGTTATTTAGAGGAATTTGTAACAGTTCTTGAGAAACATATCGTTTTATAAATAAGAAATGAGGTTGTCTCATTAGCCCCATGTTAAGATGCAAAACGTTCATTCTAGAATGCTTGCAGATCTGAAACTTGTTTTTAGACAATGTCAGGTTGACATTTAAATATAATCTTCATATAATAGATTTTGTGTGAAATAAGACAGCCACGGTAAACATACAATGTTCCTTCATTTTGTTCCTCGATGCGGCTGCATATTGACGAGGTGCATCGTGTAACTTCTAGCTGTCGAAGCGAAGATGCATGAAAGCAAAATGAACATTGTTAGAGATTGCCAGCCGGTTGTTATTTTGCAACATCAAAATAACAAGGAGGAGTCAAATTATGGCTCGTTATACAGGTCCATCTTGGAAATTATCTCGTCGTTTAGGAATTTCACTAAGCGGTACGGGTAAAGAATTAGCAAAACGTCCGTATGCTCCAGGGCAACACGGTCCAAACCAACGCAAAAAGCTTTCTGAATATGGTTTACAACTTCAAGAAAAGCAAAAGCTTCGTCACATGTACGGAGTAAATGAGCGTCAATTCCGTCGCATCTTTGATGATGCTGGTAAAATGACTGGAATTCACGGTGAGAACTTCATGATTCTTCTTGAGTCTCGTCTTGATAACCTAGTTTACCGTATGGGTCTTGCGCGTACTCGTCGTGCTGCTCGTCAATTAGTTAACCATGGTCACATCTTAGTTGATGGAAGCCGCGTAGATATCCCGTCTTACCGCGTAAAGCCTGGTCAAACAATCGGCGTTCGTGAAAAGTCACGCAACCTTGATGTAATTAAGGAAGCTCTTGAAGGAAACGACTTCGTTCCAGCTTACGTAACTTTTGATGCTGATAGCTTACAAGGAACTTACAGCCGTCTTCCAGAACGTTCTGAACTTCCTGCTGAAATCACAGAAGCTCTTATCGTCGAGTTCTATTCACGTTAAGATTTATTGGAAAAAGTCAGTCTTATTGGACTGGCTTTTTCTTTTTCCTTGCAAGAAGAACAGATAGGCCTAGTCATTTTGGAAAAGCGGTTGGTCATACGAAATAGAGACGGAAAATCGTTGCGATTTTCCGTCTCTTATTTTATACCCTTCAGTGAGTTGCAGATTATTAGTTGCTGCTCCATTTTTAAGGAAGCATGTAATATTCTAAGTGATGTTATTGTTCTACGTACGGTTTCATGAAAGGACTTTCTCATTCTTTTCTAAGTGGTTTCGGCGTTCATCACACCGATGAGGCATTTTTCCTCTCTCTTTTTCAGTAGTTCGGGCCTTCATAGACTTTATCAACCCAGCTCATTTTATTTAGTCAGTTTCATAAATTTGCGTTTTCCAACCTGAAGGATTAAACCATCTTCTATTTCTACTTGTTGTTGAACGTCTTCTACTTTTTCTTCATTAATCTTCACGCCGCCATTTTGAATCATTCTTCTCGCTTCACCTTTTGAGCTCATCATCTTAAGTTCTACAAGTAGATCAACGATCCAAACTGATGATTCGCCTTCCCATTTTGTTTCAGGAAGGTCTGTTGGAAGAGAGCGTTTTTGGAAGACTGTTTGGAAGTAAGTTCTAGCCTCTTCTGCAGCTTCTTTTCCGTGATACATTTCAACGAAGAGTGCTCCTAGATTCATTTTCGCATCTCTCGGATGTACACTGCCATCTGCTAAACCTGCTTCTAACTTTTCAATCTCCTCCATCGGTAAGTCAGTTGCTAGCTTATAATATTTAATCATTAACTCATCGGGAATAGACATGGACTTACCAAAAATTTCATTTGGTGCTTCGTCGATGCCAATATAGTTGTTTAATGATTTAGACATCTTCCGTTCTCCATCAAGCCCCTCAATTAAAGGCAGCGTCAAAGCTACTTGCTTTTCTTTTCCATAAGCTTCTTGCAATGTTCTTCCCATTAAAAGATTAAATTTTTGATCCGTTCCCCCAACTTCAATATCCGTATCTAATGCGACCGAATCATAACCTTGCATTAACGGATAGAAAAATTCATGGACAGAAATAGGCTGGCCTGATTTATAACGTTTTTCAAAATCATCTCGCTCTAACATTCTAGCAACGGTCATATTCGCAGCAAGCTTTACCACATCTTCAAACTGTAATGGTTTTAACCATTCAGAATTGTAGTAAATCGTGACTTTATCCATATCTAAAATTTTCCCATATTGTTCAACATATGTCTCTGCATTTTTCTTTACTTCTTCATCTGTTAACTGCTTACGCGTCTCTGACTTACCTGTTGGATCACCAATTCTTCCGGTAAAATCACCGATTAACATTTGAATCTCATGTCCTAATTCTTGAAACTGACGTAATTTATGAAGTGGAACCGTATGACCAATATGAACATCTGGTGCAGATGGGTCCATTCCTAATTTAATTTTTAAAGGCTTCCCTGTCGCTACGGATTTTTCGATCTTCTTTCTAAAGTCAGCTTCTGGAACAATCTCAACGACTCCACGTTGTAGATAAGCGAGTTGTCTCTCTACTTCTGCTTGCTGTTGTTCTGTTAATGTAAATTCTTTTTCCATGTTCATACCCCATTCTATTTTTTATATAAAAAAAAGACCTCTCCCCTAAATAAGGGACGAGGTCTTCGCGTTACCACCCTTGTTGAAGAGAAAAATGCACATTTTTCTCACATGCATATTTTTCCCTTCCACTTCATTTATTTAACGGTATAACCGTTCTTTGCTTATAACAAAGAAAGCTCCTGACTGTAATTCATCCTAACCTTATGTGCTAATTCACAGCGACCATTAGCTCTCTTGTACAGGGAAGATAAGGACTACTTCGATCATTCTTCGCTTTTAACATATTTATTTTTATGTATTGTCTTAAAAGCCAATAGCAATGCTTCTTTTTTACCATAACAAAACTACATTGTCAATCCTATTTCTACCATATCGTCATTCGACACCATATGATATAATATTTACTGAAATATGGGAGGTTTGCTATGAATCATAACGAATCATCATTTATAGAGAAACTAAAAAGGTTTCCAAGAAAATTACATGAATTAAAGGTATTTCGTAAGATCGGCATTACATACCAAGTGTTTTGGAACTTATTCCTTATATTCTTACTTGTCGGATGTATGACGCTCTTTTTCGTTGGCGGTACTGCAGCTGGATATTTCGCAGCATTAGTAAAAGATGAACCATTGCGAACAGCGGATGAAATGCGAACTCAAATTTATGACTATGAAGAAACGAGCGTTGCGTATTTTGCTGATGATCGGTATTTAGGTGAATTGCCTTCAGACATTGAGCGTTACCAAGTTGCATTAGAGGACATATCTCCACATCTTAAAAATGCCATTATTGCAACTGAGGATGAGTATTTCTACGAACACGAAGGAATTGTACCTAAGGCAATTATGCGTGCAACATTCCAAGAATTTGCTAACTCGTCCTTACAAACTGGTGGAAGTACGCTCACACAACAACTTATCAAAAATCAAATTTTAACAAGTGAAGTATCTTTCGATCGTAAAGCCACTGAAATTTTACTCGCCATGCGTTTGGAGCACTTTTTGGATAAAGACGAAATTCTTGAAGCTTACCTAAATATTGTTCCATTTGGCCGTAATTCTTCCGGCCGTCAAATTGCTGGAGTTCAAGCTGCAGCAACTGGAATATTCGGTGTAGATGCCAGTGAACTGTCAATCCCGCAAGCTGCCTATATTGCAGGATTGCCTCAAAGTCCATTTGGTTATACTCCTTTTTTACCTGGTGGTGAGGTAAAAGAGAACCTTGATCCAAGTATGAATCGAATGAGAACGGTTCTTTCGAGAATGCATGAGTCAGGTTTTATTACAGAAGATGAGTTAGCAGATGCACTTGCTTATGATATTACCGGAGACTTTACTGAAAGAACTCCTGCTCCAATTGAAAAGTATCCGTATTTAACGAACGAAGTGCTAAGCCGTGCAGCTGATGTATTGGCTGAGCAAATGTTAAATAATAGTGATCAAGACCTTGGTGAGCTTACTACAGAAGAACTTCTGGAAGTCGAAGCGACTTATAAACAGCAGGCTAGAAGTGAATTAAGAAATAATGGTTACCATATTCATACAACCATTGATGAAGATATTTATAATGCAATGCAGGATGCAGTGAAAACAGATCATTTATTTGGCCCTGAAAAAAATGGTCAACAAGAAGAAGTCGGTGCTGTATTAATTGAAAATCGAACAGGAGCCATTAAAGGATTTGTAGGTGGACGCGAGGAAGTTTATGGAAGAGAGTTTAACCGAGCTACAGGAGCGTACAGACAGAATGGATCAACGATGAAGCCATTGCTTGCATATGCTCCAGCATTGGACATTGGAGCTATTCAACCGGGAATAGTGGTACCCGATACACCGACTACCTATCCAGGCGGTGAACCATTATCAAACTTTGATAACAGTCATCAAGGGCTTCTTTCAGTTCGACAGTCTCTTGCTAGATCTCGTAACATCCCAGCCGTTCGTTCGTTCTTAATGGTTCCACATGAGCAGTCACGTGAGACACTACAAAAATTAGGCTTTAAACTTAATAGTGGAGAACCTTACCCTTCTGCTCCACTCGGTTCAACAGATTACAATGTTACGGTTGAACAAAATACGAATGCATATGCTACTTTTGCAAATGGTGGAAAGTATGTCGAATCGTATATGATTGAACGCATTGAAACTGCAGCTGGGGAAGTCATTTATGAACATGAGCCGACAGAAGTCGAAGTGTTTAGCCCGCAAGCTTCATACTTAACGTTAGATATGCTACGTGATGTATTAAAGGCTGGCGGAACAGCAAGCACTTTGCCAGGCAGACTAAACTTTTCTGCAGACTGGGCTGGGAAAACAGGAACGACAAGTAACACGCGTGATTCTTGGTTTGTTGGAACCAATCCTAACGTAACATTAGGTGTATGGATTGGGTATGATAGGCAAGAACAAATCTCTACGACGGTTAATGGATTACGTTCCGGACCGAGAACTCAGCAAATTTGGGCGAATATCGCGAATGCCGCCCACAGTAAAAATTCAGAGCTAATGGCTCCTAGTGAACGCTTTGCACGTCCTGACGGGATTGTCTCCCGTTCAATTTGCAGCTTGACTGGGCTTTTACCTTCATCGATTTGTCAGCAAGCCGGTCTTGTGACAACCGATTTATTTGATGCGAGATATGTACCAAATCAAACAGATGATAGTTTAGAAAGTGCACGCTATGTAACCATTAACGGAAAGAACTTTTTAGCTCTATCAAACACACCTTCTGAATTTACACAAGAAGGCGTGATGGTATCAGATGTTATTGATGGGATTGGTGATATTTCTAACTATCTACCAGATAATATGAAGAACTTAATTCCAGATAAAAAAGCACCAGACAACGGAAATACTCCAAGTGCTGTTAGTGGAGTTACGTTAAATAGCGACACTCTTTCATGGTCTAAACACTCCGATAACGATATTGTCGGTTATCGAATTTATAGAGCCGAAAATGAGAGTACAGATTACCGTTTCTATAATCATGTTAGAGGGAATGAATCAACCTCATTCAATGTGAATGGGAAAAACTATTCTTATTATGTTACTGCCGTCGATGCTGCTGGCCGTGAATCTTCTGCTTCTTCTATAGTTGAAGGGAAGAATTATTCTCCAGAACCTAAGCCAGAAGTAAAAGAGGAGAAGGAAGACGAAGAGGGAGAAAAAGAAAAGGAAGATAAAAAAGATAAAAAAGAGAAGGAAGATGTGGATGAGGATGAGGATGTAGATGAGGATGTAGATGAGGATGTAGATGAGGATGTAGATGAGGATTAATCTAGTAATGGCTGGGTAACTTACTACCTGAATCATAGAATTAGCGTTTTGAACTGTACTCCAATTGTTAATTGGGGTACAGTTTTTTCGTATATTGTTCCTATTGAAAAATGAAACTTATTTAACTTTTGTATCGTTCTATAATCAGTTAAAGAAGGAGTGATAATATGAGCAAGTTAAAGTTACTAGCTGCCCTTTCATTCATGATAGGCGGAATATTCACTGGCTATCTAGTAGTAGTAGCGAATACAACAGGAGCAACTGAAAATAAGGAGTTTACTGATTCGAGTGATGAGGCAGTCGTTTCTAAAAAGAAGTTTCTTTCGTTTGCTGGAATCATTTCAGAAGTTAAACTAGAAAGTGAAACCATATCTCTCATCGTTAAAGATGAAAAGACAGAAATGTTATTCCCTCTTGTAAATGAAACTCTCGTTGTTTCAGCAAAAACAGGAAAACGTAATCCAGAACTCATTGAAGGCCAATTTGTTGAAGTTTATTACAATTCCAACAAACCAGCACCAATGATTTATCCTCCTACCATTACACCAGATATGATTTTTGTTGGAGATGAGTCTGATCTGCAGCAAGTAAAGCTAGATACCTTTGATCAAAATTTAGTTAGCGAAGACAATGAACTTAAGCTACATATTAGTAGTGATACGGTTATCATTAATAGCCGTGGAGAAACGCTAGAGGAAGCTGACATATCAGGTAACACATTATTTGTTTTTTATACTATTACATCACGAAGTATACCAGCTCAAACAACACCACATATGATCATAGTTATTGATAAATAATGATATCACTCGAAAAAGCCTCCACCAAATGAGGAGGGCACTGAAAAAGGTTGATTTGTACCTTTTCAGTGCCCTCTCAAATGAGTGTAGGCTTTTCTAGATTAATCTTCCATTGTTGATAAGTCGCCCGTCGGTAAGTCTAATTCCCATGCTTTTAATACACGTCTCATAATCTTACCGCTACGCGTTTTAGGCAGTTTTGCTCTAAACTCTATTTCACGAGGAGCAGCATGTGCAGCAAGACCTTTTTTTACAAAGTTACGAATATCTTCTTTTAACTCATCCGTCACTTCGTATCCATCTCTTAATGCAACAAACGCTTTAATGATCTCCCCTCTTACAGGATCTGGCTTCCCAATTACACCAGCTTCTGCAACAGCAGGGTGCTCAACTAACTTGCTCTCTACTTCAAATGGACCGACTCTCTCACCAGAAGTCATAATTACATCATCAATTCTGCCTTGGAACCAGAAGTAACCATCTTCATCCATATATGCAGAGTCTCCTGAAACATACCAACCTTCAATTTCAAAATAACTATTGTATTTCTCTTCGTTCTTCCATACAGCACGCATCATCGACGGCCAACCCTTTTCGATTGCAAGATTACCCATGCGATTAGGTGGTAGCTCATTTCCTTTATCGTCAATGATTGCTGCTTTCACACCTGGAATTGGTTTACCCATTGAGCCAGGGCGTACTTCCATGGATGGATAGTTACAAATAACTTGTGCCCCTGTTTCTGTCATCCACCACGTATCATGAATGCGAAGATCAAACACTTTCTTGCCCCAACGAACAACTTCTGGATTAAGAGGTTCACCGACACTTAACATATGGCGTAGATTTGTAAGATCATATTTCTTTACGACCTCATCACCAGCACTCATTAGCATCCTAAATGCTGTTGGCGCACTATACCAAACAGAAACTTTATACTTTTCTAACGTTTCATACCAATCCTGAGGACTAAATCTTCCTCCACGAATTACATTTGTCACCCCAACCAGCCATGGGCCAAAGATTCCATAAGATGTTCCCGTTACCCAACCCGGGTCAGCTGTACACCAATATACGTCATCATCCTTTAAATCTAATACCCATTTTGCTGTTTGATAATGTTGAAGCATTGCATTATGCACATGCAAGACTCCTTTTGGCTTCCCTGTTGATCCAGATGTGTAATGTAAAATGAGACCATCTTCACGATCAACCCACTCAATATCAAGTTCCTCACTTGCGGCATTTAAGCGAGTTAATAAATTTAAATAGCACCCGTTTTCTTCATGTGATTCATCAACAATAAATACTGTTTCAAGATGTGGTAAATCGTCTACTGGAACTCTCTCTAGTAGAGCTGGAGTTGTAATTAGTACCTTCGCTTCACTATCTTCTAAACGATCGCGTACCG
This sequence comes from Halalkalibacter flavus, assembly GCF_036663575.1. NCBI lineage: Bacteria > Bacillati > Bacillota > Bacilli > Caryophanales > Bacillaceae > Halalkalibacter > Halalkalibacter flavus. Next base: position 3,940 of record NZ_JAWRVK010000061.1, on the reverse strand, counting down.
CTCCTTCCATAAATGCTTCAAACAAAGGCCCAACAATCGCCCCTACTTTTATTGCACCAAGTACAGAAAAGTAAAGTTCAGGTGAACGAGGCATAAAGATAAACACACGATCGCCTTTTTCAACCCCAGCACCTTTTAAAACATTCCCTGCTTTATTCGAATATTTTTTCATATCAGCAAATGTATATTGCTCTTCACGATTCGCATCACTATAGTAGAGTGCTACTTTGCTAGCTTTGCCTTCCTCTACATGGCGATCAATCGCTTCGAATGCTAGATTTACATTCCCTGTTTTACTCCAAGTAAATTGTGATTCTGTTGTCTTCCAATCGAAAGACTGTACAGTCTGTTCATAATTCTCTAAATTGTGATTTCCCTTTACAGATGGAAGCGCTTGCATAGCCATAATACATCTTCCTCTCTTTTATGTATTTTCAATTTATAGTATAATACATCCAGAATATTATATCAATTTCAAATTTTAACATTAGCCATTTTTTAGGAAAAAAGTATTATAAAGCGTTTTCTTGACAAAACAATGACGTTTAAACACTAGTCTACCAACATCATGTATAATATAACAGAATAGGCTCTGTAAAGGTGGTTACGTAATCATGATTCATCAAAAGACATATTACTCAATGGAAGTCCCTTTTGAAGATCGTACTCTCTTATTAGAAGCTCCTCTTTCTTCTAAGGCATTACAATCTTATGACTTCCATTCAGGTCTTGTTGCTTTTCGCCCCCCCAATCAACAAAAAGAAGCATTATTAGAAATTGCTGATTTACCAGAAGGACGTATTAATGTTGTAAGAGATGGCAATATGATCGTTGGCTACGTCACTTTTGTGTATCCTGATCCCATGGAACGTTGGTCTGAAGGGAAAATGGATAATTTAATCGAACTTGGCGCCATTGAAATTGCACCGGAATATCGCGGTGCCAAAATTGGCAAGAACCTTCTACGGTTATCTGTACAAGACGATGCAATGGAAGATTATATTATTATTACGACTGAATACTATTGGCATTGGGATTTAAAAGGTAGCGGTTTAGACGTTTGGGAGTATAGAAAAGTGATGGAGAAAATAATGAATGCGGGCGGCTTAGAATGGTTTGCAACGGATGATCCTGAGATCTGTTCCCACCCAGCTAATTGTTTAATGGCTCGAATTGGAAAACGTGTGGATACAAACTCTATACAGCAATTTGATCAACTTCGCTTTCAAAATCGATTTATGTACTAAGGTGGTGTATATCAATGATTATTGAACATATTATGAAACGTAATGTTATTACTCTTACTGAAACATCAACGATTAAAGAAGCAATGCAACTTCTTGAGCTACATGAATTTCGGCACATCCCTATTGTGAATGAAAGTAATAAACTGGTTGGGATTGTATCTGACAATGATATTCGAGATGCAAGTCCTTCTATATTTCACTTCACTGATCATCTAGACGATTTCTTAAAGCCTATCTCATCAATCATGAAACAAAATGTTATTACAGCCCATCCACTTGATTTTGTTGAAGAAGTATCAACCCTTTTTTATGAACATCATATTGGATGCTTACCTATTTTAGATGATGATGAGTTAGTAGGCATCGTCACAGAAACCGACATGCTTCATACATTAGTAGAATTAATGGGAGCTCATCAACCTAGTTCTCATATTGAGGTAAAAGTTGAAAATATAACTGGAAAACTTTCAGATATTGCTGCTATTTTTAAAGAGTTAAATATGAATATAACAAGTGTTTTGGTTTATCCCCATCAAGATCCTGCTTACAAAATACTTGTTTTTCGAGTCCAAACGATTGATCCGAGAAAAGTAGTTAAAGTGATTGAGGAAAAAGGGTATGAGGTAATTTGGCCAAGTGAGCCGAGGATCGTATGATGAAGAAGGATGCGGTATTTATTTTTTCTAATGAACAACTTGCATACCGTTTTAATGAAAAACATCCCTTCAATCACTTACGTCTTCAGCTCACATATGATTTATTAACTAGTTTACATGCATTAGATTCAAGCCTCATTCTTCCTCCGCGAATGGCTACAGATAACGAAATTGCGCTTATCCATGATGAGGAATTTATTCATGCGGTTAAATCTGCTAGTAAAGGAATGTTGGATGAAGCTATTGCTTCAAATTATGGGCTTGGAACCGAAGATACTCCTATTTTCCCCCATATGCATGAAGCGGCGTCCTTACTAGTTGGTGGTACATTGCAAGCAGTCGATGAAGTTATGTCCGGCAATGCGAATCATGCGCTACACCTTGGCGGAGGATTGCATCATGGTTTTAAAGGGAAAGCATCAGGCTTTTGTATTTATAATGATAGCTCTATCGCAATTGAATATATGAAAAGAAAATATGGAGCACGTGTATTATATGTTGATACAGATGCCCACCATGGAGATGGAGTACAATGGTCGTTCTATGACGATCCTGATGTTTGCACACTCAGCATTCATGAAACTGGTCGATATCTCTTTCCTGGGACAGGCCAGGTACATGAAAAAGGATCTGGGAAAGGCTATGGGTTCTCAATCAATGTTCCGGTTGATGCTTTCACGGAGGACGAGTCTTTTTTAGAAGTTTATGAAACTGCTTTTCGTGAAGTTGTCGAGTTTTTTAAACCTGATGTAATCCTAACTCAAAATGGTGCAGATGCTCATCACTATGATCCATTAACACATCTCTGTTCAACGATCAAAACCTATAAATACATACCTAAGTTAGCTCATGAGTTAGCTCATGAATATTGTGATGGTCGGTGGATTGCAGTAGGTGGCGGTGGTTATGATATCTGGAGAGTTGTACCACGGGCTTGGGCTTTAATATGGCTTACCATGACTAATCAAATAAATCAGCTTGATCAAGGAATTCCACCATCGTGGATTCAAAAATGGTCTGATCAATCAGAAGATCCATTACCTACATTATGGGAGGATGGCAACATCGTACCTAGTATCCCTCGCAGACCAGAAATCACAGATAAAAATAATAAAACATTAGAAAAAGCCTTGTTTTACATAAGGAACGAGTTGAAACGATGATCTTTTTGTTGTTTCCAAAAAACGAGAGGTCACTGAAAAGGTAAAACCGCCTTTTCAGTGACCTCTTTGCCCTATTTGGAAACTTCTTATTACCCTTTTAACATCTTCACAATATTTGACACAAGAAGATGTGATTGTTCACTCGCTAACTCTGTGAATTCTTGAAAATTAATAGAAGCTTCTCCATTAGCTTTGTCTGACATCGAACGAATAATGACAAAAGGAACGTCATTCATCACCGCAACTTGAGCAACTGAGGCTCCTTCCATTTCAACACAGGCTGCAGTAAATTCCTCGCGTAAACTTGTTACATATTCGTTATCTGCGATAAATTGATCTCCACTAACAATTCTTCCTTGAACAATATGGCGTTTCGTTAATGTCTCGGCTGCACGAACTGCTATTCTACCAAGTTCTTCATCAGCCTGGAAATCAGATGACCCATCAAAATACGGAATTTGACCTTTTTTAAAACCTAATGCAGTTACGTCAAGGTCATGCTGCATTGCACTTGTAGAAATAACTAAATCTCCTACATCTAACGATTCGTCGACAGCACCTGCAACACCCGTAAAAAGAAGGTGCGAAATAGCAAACTTATCAATAAGAATTTGAGTAGTAAGAGCTGCATTTACCTTACCTACTCCACTTTTACATAGAATGATGTCTTGCTCATGCATCGTACCTTCATAAAAAGTCACAGTAGCAATTGTATGAGTACTTATGACGTTCATTTCTGATTTCATTCTTTCAATTTCTTCATTCATTGCACCAATAATTCCAATTTTCATTTTTACCCTCCTCGTATTATATCTTTAAGAGCTCTCATTTAGAGATTTCCAGTTGATCCGGATTAACAAGAACCCTTTAAATG
>NZ_JAWRVK010000060.1:0-18900 GCF_036663575.1 Halalkalibacter flavus | reverse complement strand
TTAGGGATTTTTTTGATTGTAGTTAAATCAATTTCCAATTTTCTAGTTTTAGGGTGTTGACATATTACCGCTGTGCTAAAATGAATAGCTATTCACTTTCTGGTAATATCTATTCGACACATAAGCAAAGAATCCTTTGGTCATCCTAAAGGTAATGTTAGAAATGACGAAAAATACTAATGTAGTAAGTGTGTAAGCGAAAACATATTAATTTTTGAAAAAATTAACACTTTAATGAACTTGACAAATATGGTTCCTTTTTGCATGCAAGAGGAGTATCCTTATCATATAATGAAGAGAGCGTAGTTTTTTTAGGAGGAATCAATAGTGAGTAATCTTTTTTCAGAAATAAAAGCACAAGTGGAAAGACACAATCCAATCATTGTGTTGCCAGAAGGTACGGATGAACGAATTTTAGAAGCTGCAGCAAATTTGGCAAAGGATAAAGTTGTAAAACCAATTCTTGTTGGTAATGTTTCAGAGGTACGAGCAAAGGCAATTGAGAACCGTATTGCACTTGGAGACGATGTAACAATTTTAGACCCTCATAATTATGATGGAATGGATGAAATGGTTGCGGCATTTGTTGAGCGTCGTAAGGGCAAAGAAACTGAAGAGTCAGCACGCCAGTTACTACTTGATGTAAACTACTTCGGAACAATGCTTGTGTACCTAGGCAAAGCTGACGGCTTAGTAAGTGGAGCTGCACACTCAACAGGTGATACGGTACGTCCGGCACTACAAATCATTAAGACTCAGCCAGGTATTAAGCGTACATCAGGAGTATTCGTCATGGTAAAAGAAGAGCAAAAGTTTGTCTTCGGTGACTGTGCGATCAACATTGCTCCAAACAGTGAAGAGTTAGCTGAAATTGCAATTGCGACAGCGGAAACAGCCAAAGTTTTCGGGTTAGATCCAAAAGTTGCAATGCTAAGCTTCTCAACAAAAGGATCAGCGTCTTCCATTGAAACAAAGAAAGTGTCTGAAGCAACAAAACTTGCACAAAAAACTAGACCAGATTTAGTCATTGATGGTGAGTTCCAATTTGATGCAGCATTTGTTCCAGCAGTTGCACAAAAGAAAGCACCAGAGTCACCACTTCAAGGTCAAGCGAATGTTTTCATTTTCCCAAGTCTTGAGTCAGGAAACCTAGGGTACAAAATTGCGCAACGTCTAGGTGGATACGATGCAATCGGCCCAATCCTTCAAGGGTTAAACAAACCAGTAAATGACCTGTCACGTGGATGTAACGCATCTGATGTATATAAACTTTCACTAATTACAGCGATGCAGGCGATTAATCAGAAGGTAATGAGCTAAGAATATAAGTAGATGATGGAAAGGCTGGCTTTGCTGGCCTTTTTTTGCGAAAAATGTAGTTTTTTAGCGAAATGTAGTGTTTACATACAAAAAAAGGGTTGTCTCAAAAATAGACCTTTTGAGACAACCCCTTTAACGGTTCAACGCTTTCTCATTACGAGCCAGTACTCGATCATAATTCTCCAAAAATAGACTTTGTTCTTCAGCTGAGAAGGACTGAACCGAAATCTTTACCCCTTCACTTTGCATCGTACGAAGCAGGAGTGTCATAATGTCTGAAATGGTAAATTGCTGCTTGAGAAGCTCGTTTAAGGAAGCCATCGTTTCTGGCTTTATAATAGGATAGGTAAACTTGGTTTCCTTGCCATTTACCGATTTCTCATAAAACTGTTCAATTACCTTTGCACGTTCGCTGCCACTGCCTGTGACACATAAATAAATTTGAACAGCGATGCCTCCACGAATACGCCGCTGTGATATTCCAGCAAATTTTTTCCCACCAATACTTAAGTCAAAGCTACCTGGACAATAGGAGCCAACGATCTCATAAGCATCAATTTGCACATGAAAGGAGGCAAACATTTTTTTAATAAGGTCGTACATCAACTCATAGCCAGCATCTATAGAGAAACCCTTTTTTTCCTTTAGAATAAGGGAGAGGTTTAACACGCCATCATCTAAGACAACAGCTAGACCACCAGAATTTCGAACAATGACGCGATAGCCTTTTGATTCTAAATACGTACGTCCTGAATCTATATCCGGCAAGCGGCTATCTTGGATGCCGAGGACGATCGTTTGATGGTGAACCCACGATCGAACAGAAGGAAGTCCTTGCTGCTGCCCGATAAATGAACAAAGCGTATCATCATAGGCAAAAGATTGAAGCGCATCAAAGGTAGGACCGAATGTGCTATGGTCTAAAAAACGCCAAGTATTAGAAATAGTTGGGATAGATATAGTCATGGGCGAAGCTCCTATAATTTCATTAAATATCCTCTATTATAGCATGGGTTTTCTGATAGGGATAAAAAAGAAGGAGAGCCATTCTTTTAAGCTGTAATATAGCATGGTACCCCTTACACATTTTGCTAAAGGTAATAACCAATTGCTTCTATAGAATCTTATGGTATACTAGTTCATGGTTTAAAAAGAGATCATTCCGTTGAACATATAGATACTAGCAATAGAAGGGGTCAGGTAAAATGGCAAATGAATTTCGTATTTGTGATGAATGCCAAGCGACCAACATTAAAACACTTATCCCACGTTTGAAAAAAGTTGATGCAGAAGCAACAATCGATATAAAATGTCAATCATATTGTGGGCCAGGGAGAAAAAAGTCGTTTGCATTTGTGAACAATCGTCCGGTCGCAGCACCAGATGAAGATCAGCTCATTGAAAAAGTCATGAAAAAGCTAAAAAAATAAATCCCAGTTAAACAGAAACTGGGATTTTTTTATGTGTTGTGGAGGGCGAGGGGTCAGACCCCTCCTGACATGAGATCGTTCTTCCTTTATAATGGAGGTACTATTACCGAAAGTCGAGAGGAACGGATATGACAAAACCTTATTACGGTCAATTGGAAGAAGAGAAAGTATTTAAAGACCCAGTACATAGGTACATCCATGTGCGGGATGAGTTGATTTGGGCTTTAATTGGCACGAAGGAATTTCAGCGTTTGCGTCGTGTTAGGCAGCTAGGTACGACATATATGACGTTTCACGGAGCTGAGCATACGCGCTTTAACCATTCGCTAGGGGTGTATGAGATTACAAAACGGATCCTTGATGTGTTTTGTGGCCGGCCACATTGGAATGAAAATGAGCGTCTCCTCACGCTTTCAGCAGCGCTTTTGCATGATGTCGGGCATGGGCCTTTTTCCCATTCTTTTGAAAAGGTATTTGATACCGATCATGAGGATTGGACAAGACAAATTATTTTAGGAGACACCGAAGTGAATGAAGTGCTTTCTAATGTAAATCCTGATTTCCCACAGGCAGTTGCAGATGTCATCGAAAAAACGTATTCAAACAAGCTCGTAACAAGCATTATTTCAAGTCAAATTGATGCCGATCGAATGGATTACCTGCAACGCGATGCGTACTACACAGGGGTGAGCTATGGCCATTTTGACATGGAGCGAATTTTGCGAGTGATGCGTCCGATGGAAGACCAAGTCGCAATTAAGCAAAGCGGGATGCATGCGGTAGAAGATTACATCATGAGCCGTTACCAAATGTATTGGCAAGTGTATTTCCACCCGGTCACACGGAGCGGAGAAGTGATCTTAAGCAAAATTTTTTGGCGTGCAAAGGAACTTTACGAACAAGGTTATGAGTTTAAGCATAAGCCGCATCATTTTTATTCCTTTTTTGATGGAAAAGGGAGCTTGGACGATTATTTACGGTTAGATGAGGCGATAACTCTCTATTATTTTCAAATTTGGCAAGAAGAAGAGGATCGCATTTTAAGCGATCTTTGTGTAAGATTCTGTAATAGAAAATTATTTAAGTATGTCGAATTTAATCCAAATTTGCGCATGAATGATTGGCCTGTGCTGCAAGATTTGTTCCGTCAAGCTGATTTGAATCCTGACTACTATTTAGTTGTTGATTCATCCTCTGACCTCCCGTATGACTTTTACCGACCTGGTGAGGAAGAAGAGCGCCTGCCGATTCATTTAATTATGCCAAACGGGAAATTACGCGAACTGTCGCGGGAATCAGAAGTTGTTGAAGCGATATCTGGAAAGAAGCGTACCGATCACAAGCTCTACTTTCCGCTTGATTACTTAGAGGATGAGCGTGAACATAAAGAAGTGAAAAAGAAGATTCGAGATTTATTGAACGTATAAAGGGGGAACAGACTTTGCTGAAGGATCATGCAAATGTGATGGCACTTTTTTTGCAAGCTGGTGAGGTTGTTGGACGGAAGAAGCTGCAAAAGATGATTTATATCGCGAAAAAGATGGACGTGCCATTTTCAGAGCGATTTAAATTTCATATGTTTGGACCTTATTCAGAAGAACTAAGCTTGCGGATGGAAGAGCTGTGTAACTTAGGCTTCCTTTTAGAGAACAAAGAGGATAAGGGCAACTACTATCAATATCGCTATGCTCTTTCAGAGGAAGGGCAGAAGTTTTTGAAATTATATCAATTTGATTTGCCGCAGACAGAGGAGCTTATTGGGAAACTAAACGACCAAAGCTCACGTTTCTTAGAGCTCGTTTCAACGCTCTTGTATTTTGAAGAACTCCCTCGGGATGAAGTGAAAGAGAAAGTTTTTACGCTAAAAAAGAAATCGAACTACACTGAGGAAGACATTGAACAAGCTTATGAATTTATTGAGGCGTTGCGAACACTCAGTCATTAATATAGATCCAGCTCACTCTTTTTGGGTGAGTTTTTTATTAGCAAGTTTTCCGAAAAAGTAAGTAAAGAGCAAAGTGGTAGATATAATAAAGCGCCTGATCTTAGGTAGAAAACAACACGTATGCACAAATGAATATTACTTTACACTAGCATATAGCGGGTAGTTTTGTGTAAAATTTGAACAAAGGCAGTGAAAGGAAGGTGTCAAAGTGGACTTACTAAATAATGATAACCTGAAAAAGAAGAAAAGCAGTGGGTTTAATATTTTAAACAATGACTCAACAGACGGCCATGGTGGATACGGAGCCGGAACATTGAACTTAGATAACGTGTCACCTGTATTTGTTGATCCAACAGAAGGAGAAGCGTTTGTCGATATGGGTGCGTTACATGCTCGTTCGGCTGTTGAAAAGCGTATTAAATTTCTTCCTGATAAGGAGAAAGTACCAAATGGCAAGCTGTACTGGCTTGTATGGGTGACGATTAATTATAAAGAAGGAAAACCGTATTACGCGGGTGTAGCTGGTTGCGAAATGACAGTTGATACTGAAATTAGACGTGGCTATAAGAGCTTGCCTGAGCACGTAAATAAGATGGATAAATCATTAAAAGGAAAAATTCTCGTTGATGACATGGACGAGAAATCGAAGAAAATTCTTGCTGAATTTTTAAAGAATCATAACGAACAAATGTGGGTAAACTCAGGGAAAGAGCTGCATGATGCATTAGAGGTTTAGAGAAAGAAAATCACTCAATTGTAAACCCCTAAATTCAAATAACTATGAAAGATTTTTGAACACTGAATGCGACTCTTGAGCTTTTCCATTATTACGAGTAAACTGAGAGAAGTATAAACAGCACATTTATACTAGGACACGAAAAGGCGCAAGGGACTGGACACCCCTTGCGCCTTTTCATATTATCGGCGTATTCTTAAAGAAAAAGAAGTGTAAGGAGATGCCGCGATGCTTATAGAAAGCGCTTTAACTGAGATTAAAAAGCTGCAACAGCTTTGTGAGCTAGAGGATGGAATTGAACTGAAATTAAATTGGGATTTGCTTCAAATGAGGAAAGCAGAGGAGAAGAATGACTTTTTTCATTATGAGGGTGAGGAGCTAATAGGCTTTCTGGCAATCTACAGCTTTGGGAATAAAGCTGAGATCTGTGGAATGGTTCATCCAAACAAACGTAGGCAAGGGATTTTTCGCAATTTACTAACAGAAGCACTGAAGGAATTAGAAACTCGAACATATCACACAATCTTGTTAAATACGCCGACTCAATCAAATAGCGGAAAGGCGTTTGCGGAACAGGTTGGCAGCTATTCATTTTCAGAGTACCAAATGGCATGGGAAAAAAAGGATCTTGTACAAAAGGATAGTCAGGTTTCGATTAGGTCAGCGGAGAAAGGTGACTTGGAATTTATCATAGATTTAGATGCGGATTGTTTTCATATGGAAAAAAGGGAAGCAGCGTTAATGTATGAGCATGTCGGCATAGCAGGGAGTGTAATCATTGAACATGATGGCAGTATGGTTGGAAAATTACGCTGGCATGTTGAAGATGACGAGAGCTGGATTTATGGCTTGGCTGTTGTACCTAAGGAGCAGGGAAAAGGATTTGGTCGAGGGGCTCTCATTCAAGCTGTGTTAGAAGAGGCTGAAAAGGGGCAGAAGATCTTTCTTGAAGTGGTTCCTGAAAATGAGCATGCACTTCGTTTGTATCAATCATGTGGGTTTAAGCAAGTATCTGTGCAAGATTATTATGATATGAAATGAGATAAAACAAGCTGCTCGAAATTACGAGCAGCTTGTTTTTTTAATGACCGAACCATCTAAAAAATCGATCAATAAAGCGTTCCTTTTCGTGAGACTCCTCATCAATTGCTTCGACTTCTTCGCCATCAGAAGCTGGTTTTGGACATTCCTTTGTCGGTTCGGTCCCTTCGACAAAGTATGTGACACGATGTGTAGGACAGTCCTCTGTTGCAAGCAGTCCGTTTAGTGGGTTCATTTCCACCCCGACGACACCATCAGGAATCGGGAAGTCAACTGCTTCCTGATCGTTTAGGGCATGTTCAGTAAAATTAGCCCAAATCTTTTTCGCGTATTGCCCATCTGTTGCTTGATTCAAATTTGTTCCACTATCGTAGCCGACCCAGACACTTGTAACGAGCTGTGGTGTATAGCCAACCATCCAGCTATCTCGACTCGTAGAACCAGACTTACCTGCTACTGGGCGGTTGATTAAATGGGAAACAGAGCGCCCTGTAACAGATGTATGTGCATTTAAATACGGATCGAACATCCCTTTCATGAGATCTGTAATAATAAAAGCTAGCTTCGGGTCAAGAACTTGCTCAAGATGCGGCTCTGATTCATAGAGAACTTCGCCTTCTCGGTCAACGACTTTCTTAATGAAACGAGGCTCTACCTTTTTCCCACCATTTGCAAAAGCACTGTAGGCTCTCGCCATTTCGGCTATCCCGACATCCGAAGCACCAAGCGCTAACGCTGCGCCCTCGCCTAATGGACTTTCGATCCCAACACGGTGGGCAAGCTCCCCAGCTTTATCCGTTCCTAAATATAGATGGGTTTTCACAGCGTATATATTATCTGAAAAAGCCATCGCCTGAAGCAGCGTAATAAAATCCTCGGCATAGTTATCATTAAAGTTACTAGGTGACCAAGGCTGCCCGCCATTAATCTCAAACGTCGTTTCCTCACTCATGAGGGTTGAGGCAGGTGTAAATCCATTTTCAAGTGCTGCATAGTAGAGAAACGGTTTAAACGATGAACCCGGGTGTCTTCTCGCATCGATTGCGCGGTTAAACGGGCTCTCAACATAATTTTTTCCTCCGACAAGTGCTTTTACATCACCCGTCTGAGGATCCATGGCAACAAGGGCTGTTTGTAGTTCGGAGTCAGGCATTTCGCGCCGAACCCAATACTCAGCTTCTTTTTGCATATCAGGATCAAGTGTTGTATACACTTTAAGTCCACCTGCCTCCAGTAAAGCTGGATCGATGCCGACGTCTTGAATTAAGATTTTTTCAACAGCGGCTTGGAAATAAGGTCCGACTGTTGATGTATTATCAAGCTCATCGTGAATGAAATTCAAAGGCTCAGCATGGGCTTCATCTGCTTCCACTTGAGTTAATACACCATTGTCGACCATCGACTGCAGTACGACTGCTTGGCGTCGTTTTGCTCGATCAAAGTCGATTAAAGGTGAATAATAGCTAGGCCCTTTTGGAATACCAGATAACATACTTGCCTCTGCTAGAGTGAGATCATTTGCTGACTTCCCAAAATAATGATGAGACGCAGCTTCGACCCCGTAAGCTCCGTGCCCATAATAAACGGTATTTAAGTACCCTTCTAGAATTTGATCTTTATCATAGTTCATTTCTAGCCGGAGTGAATACAGCAGTTCGTTCCATTTTCGTACCCATGTTTTATCATGGCTTAAATAGAGATTTCTCGCGTATTGTTGCGTGAGGGTGCTTGCTCCTTGAGCCATAGACCTTGAACGAAGGTTCGCAACGACTGCGCCCCCGATCCGGGTAAGGTCAAATCCAAGGTGATTATAAAAGCGTCTATCCTCAATCGAAATCGTTGCGTTAATAATATCATTGTCAATAGATGATAATCCGACCCAATGTCGGTTTTCACCTTGATGGTGCTGACCTATAGGTGAATTGTCGGCTCCATAAAAAACAGTTGTTTGCGACACGTTTAATGGAGGGGGACCTTGCATTTTTGTATACGATAGAAGAGAGACAGCGGCCCCTGCTGCCAGAACTAAACATATTAATAAAAGACGAAAAAATAAACGGACTAAGCGCCTTCTTCGGCGTACTCGTCGGTCAATGACGACTTCCATTACGTCACCCCGTTCTTAGTATGATTTTTTTATAATGGCAAGTTGCGAACAAATGCCTTTGTTATGCTGTTCGCCTATCTATTCATCATTGGTAAAAAGCACCTTTTTTAAACATGAAAAAATGGATAAATTACCCTTGCTTTTTTTGTCCGTTGCTTTATACTTTCATTTGGTATGAGTAGAACGTACATAAATGGAAGAACCTATAAATGATTAAGTTAGGAATTTATGAGGTGACACAAATGGAATTATGGTATACAGAGAAACAAACAGAGCACTTTGGGATCACAGCAAAAATTAAGCAAACTCACCATACAGAACAAACTGATTTTCAAAAGCTTGATATGATTGAAACTGAAGAATTCGGCAATATGCTCGTTCTTGATGGTATGGTTATGACAACCGAGAAGGACGAGTTTGTTTATCATGAAATGGTTGCACATGTTCCATTGTTCACACACCCAAATCCGAAAAATGTATTAGTAGTAGGAGGAGGAGATGGTGGAGTCATCCGTGAGATCCTCAAGCATCCATCCGTTGAGAAGGCGACACTTGTAGAAATTGACGGCAAGGTTATTGAGTACTCGAAAAAATACTTACCAACAATCGCAGGAGCACTTGATGATTCTCGTGTCGATGTTCAAGTGGATGATGGATTCATGCATATTGCTAAGTCAGAGAATGAGTATGATGTCATTATGGTCGATTCTACCGAGCCAGTTGGACCAGCTGTGAAGTTGTTTGAAAAAGGGTTCTACGAAGGAATCTCAAAAGCGTTAAAAGAGGACGGTATATTTGTTGCACAAACGGACAATCCTTGGTTCCATAGTGAACTCATTACAAAGGTATTTAGAGATGTAAAAGAAATCTTCCCGATTACCCGTTTGTATACGGCCAACATTCCAACATATCCAAGCGGTTTGTGGACGTTTACAATTGCATCGAAAAAGTACGATCCACTAGAAGTAAAGGACAGCCGCTTCCATGACATTGAAACGAAATACTACACGAAGGATTTGCACAAAGCTGCCTTCTCTCTACCGAAGTTTGTCGGAGATTTAGTCAAATAAAAGCAAACGAACACCATGAAAGAGCAACCAGAATGGGTTGCTCTTTTTGCATAGCATGTGGAGCACGCGTGGTCATGTGGGGGTCAGACCCCTCGGTATACCATTACCGCTGTGAAGAGGTAAAGTGGGGTCAGACCCCTCTTTACTACGTTACAAAAATAAAGCGGGGTCAGACCCCGAATTCGAGACATTGACTTCCGTCTTGCATGTCGGTAGTAAACTCGCTAAACTTGAATGATAGAGAGGTGTGCGAGCTAAGGATGAATAAACCAACAAAACGTTCATTAAAAATGCGATTTCAAACGAAAATTAACCATGGTGATCATACGGATTCCTATGAGTTTACAACTCGGGGGGAGCTGTTTCATAAAGGAAGTCAGGATTACTTGCGCTTTCAAGAAACATTGTCAGAAACAGAATCTGTGCAAACAACGATGAAATGGGATGGCAGAGAGCTTATGCTCATTAGGCAAGGCTCAATTCTGATGCGACAAGGCTTTATCGTAGGAGAAGAAACGCTCGGACGTTATGTCACCCCAGATGCCTCATGGGAAACAACAGCGACAACAGATAAGCTGCTCGTTCAATGGCCATCGGGTAAGAGCCGTGGTCGCATTCAACTTACATATAAATTTGCCTTACAAGGTCAGGAGACGGGAACCCACCAAGTACGGTTGACATTAGAGGAGGATACAACGAAATGAATAGTGTAGAACAAATTAAACAAAAATTGAAAGAGGAAATCGTTGCTGCAGTACAGGAAGCAGGGCTAGCGAGCGCAGAAGAAATTCCTGAGGTTGTCCTAGAAACACCAAAGGAAAAAGCACACGGTGATTATGCAACGAATATGGCAATGCAGCTAGCACGAGTGGCAAAGAAAGCACCTCGTATGATTGCAGAAGAACTTGTTGCTAAGCTGAATAATGAGCGTGCATCTGTTGAAAAAGTGGAAATTGCTGGACCGGGTTTTATTAACTTTTTCATGGATAATAGCTACTTACGCGACGTCGTTCCTACTGTACTAAAAGCTGGCGATGCGTACGGGGAAACAAATGTAGGTGGTGGAAAACGAATTCAAGTCGAATTTGTTTCTGCAAATCCTACAGGAACGCTACATCTTGGACATGCTCGTGGAGCGGCTGTTGGGGACGCGCTATGTAATGTATTAGCAAAAGCGGGCTATGATGTAGAGCGTGAATACTACATTAATGATGCAGGAAATCAAATTCATAATCTGACACTCTCACTAGAAGCACGTTACTACCAAGCGTTAGGTCAAGATAAGCCGATGCCGGAAGATGGCTATCATGGGCAGGACATTATTGAATTCGGAAAAGCTTTAGCTGATGAATACGGCGATAAGTATGTGAATGTGTCAGAAGAGGAGCGTCACACATTTTTACGTCAATACGGCCTTGAAAAAGAATTAGAAAAAATCAAAGTTGATTTAAAGGAATACCGCGTTGAATTTGACAACTGGTTCTCCGAAACATCATTATATGAAACTGAAAAAGTAACCGAAACATTAAACGTCTTAGCGGAAAAAGGGGAAACGTATGAAGAGGATGGAGCAACTTGGTTCCGTTCGACAACATACGGTGATGACAAAGACCGCGTATTAATTAAAAATGACGGAAGCTACACGTATTTAACACCAGATATTGCATATCACCAAGATAAAATGAACCGCGGCTTTGAAAAGTTGATCAACATTTGGGGAGCCGACCACCACGGCTATATTCCTCGTATGAGAGCGGCTATTCAAGCGCTTGGATATGCACCAGAACAATTGGATGTGCAAATTATCCAGATGGTGAGCTTATTCCAAGGTGGAGAAAAAGTGAAAATGAGTAAGCGTACAGGAAAGGCTGTTACGCTTCGTGACTTGATGGAAGAGGTTGGAATTGATGCGACGCGTTACTTCTTCGCAATGCGCAGCTCTGATACACAGTTAGATTTTGATATGGACTTAGCTGTTTCAAAATCAAACGAAAATCCTGTTTACTACGTACAGTACGCTCATGCGCGTGTATGTAGCATGCTGCGTCAAGGAAGTGAGCAAGGCTTTACATTTGATGAAAGAACAGATCTATCTGTTCTTTCATCTGAAAAAGCATACGATTTGTTAAAAGCAATTGGGGACTTCCCAGCCATTGTTGCTGAAGCAGCTGAAAAGCAAATTCCGCACCGTATTACAAACTATGTTCATGACTTGGCGTCAACGCTTCACAGCTTCTACAATGCAGAACGAGTCATTGATCCAGAGCAAAAGGAAGCATCAAATGCTCGTTTAGCTCTAATGAAAGCAACACAAGTAACGATTAAAAATGCCCTTGCATTAGTAGGGGTAGAAGCTCCAGAAAAAATGTAATGTGAAAGCACTTGGACTCATTCCAAGTGCTTTTCATGCTCTTTCTCAAGTTGG
The DNA here is from genome assembly GCF_036663575.1 of Halalkalibacter flavus. Classification (NCBI taxonomy): domain Bacteria; kingdom Bacillati; phylum Bacillota; class Bacilli; order Caryophanales; family Bacillaceae; genus Halalkalibacter; species Halalkalibacter flavus. The sequence continues at coordinate 6,826 of NZ_JAWRVK010000060.1, read as the reverse complement.
AGGAAGAGCATATTGCTTGGATAAAGCTGATAAAAATTAAAAATAGCTGATATATTTACTGAACAGAAGATCAAACTGAATAATAAAAGGTAACTGTCTAATTAAGACATGGAAGCTTGGAGGTGGAGTATGAGCATTCTTATTTGGATTTTTATTATTGCCTTGTTTGTTTTAAGTTTTGTTGGTCTTATTTTTCCGATCATTCCCTCTGTTCTTGTGTTATGGGGTGGATTTCTCCTTTATGCGTTTATGCTTGGGTCACTTTCCATTTGGTTTTGGATTGGTGCGGGTTTGTTAACAGTCATCATTCTTTGTGCTGATATAATTGCCAGTCAATATTTTGTAAAAAAATATGGTGGATCAAAATGGGGAGAGAGAATGGCTGCGGTGGGTGTCATTATTGGCTCCTTTATTTATCCGCCATTTGGCCTTATACTCGTGCCGTTTCTCCTCGTCTTTATTACGGAGTTCTCATCAAGTAAAAATGGGCAGCATGCATGTAAAGTCGCAGTTGCTTCTTTGATTGCTTTTTTAAGCAGCACCTTTGCCAAATTTATGATACAGCTCATTTTAATTGCTTGGTTTATGATAGAGATTATTTGGTAATGCCTCATGCTGAAGAATAATGCGAGGCTTTTCACGCATAGTAAAGATAGAAAGAAGGGATATTCATGCAAGAAGTAATCCTTGCTCTTATAGCGGGTTTAGTTGTTGGTTTTTTCTTTGCACTAATTAAATTGCCGATTCCAGCGCCACCAGCACTAGCAGGTGTCATGGGAATCGTCGGTGTTTACTTAGGGTATAAACTTTTCCACTGGCTTCTTCCATTTATTCAATCATAAGGAGAAAAGGAGGCAGGTCATTTGCCATATTTGAAATCAAACGAAGCTCATTTTTATTATGAAGTTCATGGAGAGGGAACGCCGATTCTCTTTTTTCATCCACCTGTTATGGGGATTGAAACGTTTGAATATCAGCGTGCTCTCGCTGAAAACTATCAGCTTATTTTCATCGATTTGACCGATAGTGGCAGAAGCTCAAAACGGTCGGTAAAAACGTCAGTTACCGATTTTGCTGAGATTGCTTATTCTTTAGTTGTGAAGTTGGGACTTGATCCTGTTATTGTTTGCGGATATTCAAACGGGGGATCGACAGCCCAAGAGTTTGCGCTTTTGTATCCGGAATTAACTAGAGGGGTCATTATTATTAGCGGTTTCCCAGAAGTGGCGTCGTTTTTGCTTGAAAAGGAATTTAACCTTGGCATATGGGCTGCGAAAAATGAGTTACTTAATATGTTTTCCTTTGTCTTGCCAAAAGTTCATTTCCGTTCAAAAATTGAGCAACAAAAAATGGCATTTTTTATTAAGCGTGGTGACGCTCCAACGTTGCAACGTATTTATGAACAAGGAAGAGACTATGTTTCAACGGATAGGCTGAAACAGATAACCGTTCCTGTTCTGTTAATCTACGGAAAGTTAGATGCGGTATCTCCTTTGTACTCATTAACGTTCTTTAAAGAATTAAAAGATGTCGATGTGGTCCTTGTAAGCGGAGTGGCCCACCAAGTACCAACAAGGCGTCCAGACCAATGTAACTCCATTATCGACAGCTGGATCAAACGAAAACAACTCGCACAAACACACTAAAATGGACCACTCATCTAAGGGTCCATTTTTTGCTGATATGCATTAGGGGTCAGACCCCTCGGTACACCACTAACGCTGTGAAGGGATAAAGAGGGGTCTGACCCCTCAATGGTAGATTTCCTCCTAAAGCAGGCCGGACACGAGTTTGGCGACTTGTTCTTTGCCTCTTTGGGTAAGGGGTCTTTTCTTGTATGCTTCGAGTGTCAGGCGTTCAGAGACCTGAATGTCATGCTCCATTTCTTTTAATACATGTTGAATAAATTCTGCATCATAAATCAAGCAATTAATCTCATGGTTAATGTGAAAGCTCCGCTTGTCAAAATTTGCTGTTCCGATGTCACACACTTGGTTATCAATAACAACCGCTTTTGCATGGAAGAACCCCCGGTAATATTGATACACATTAATTCCTGATTCAAGTAGCGGCTTAAAGTAAGGAAATGCAGCTTCCTTTACAAGAGGGTGATCGCCTTTTTTCGGAACGATGAGCTTCACATCAACTCCTCGTTTGGCCGCAGCCATTAATTCTCTCTGCAATGGCTCGCCAGGAATATAGTAAGGAGTACCAATTACGATCGTTTCTTTCGCTTGGCTGATTAAATCGATGAATGTTTCCTCTAAATAAACCCCATCGGTTGGCAATATCCTAAGTGGAATAGACCCTTCTTTTAATGTAGGATAATGAGACGGTCTCTCCATATGTTTTTGCTTCGCTGTTTGCCAGTCCTGTAAAAATTGACCCTGTAAATCTTGGACTCCATCTCCATCAATACGTAAATGGAAATCACGCCAAGGACCAAATTTAGGATCTCTCCCTAAATACTCATCCCCAATATTGTATCCACCAATATAACCAACCTTGCCGTCCATAATCGCTAATTTTCGGTGGTTTCTCCGATTAAAAGTAAAAAAGAAATAAGGGAAGGATACAGGGTGAGAATATGCAAACTGAACCCCAGCCTTCTTTAACTGTTTTAAATGTTTCTTCTTGATGTCACAGCCGATTTTGTCAACCAACAGCCTGACATCTACACCTTCTTTTGCTTTCCCTTCAATTATCTTCAACATCTTACCGCTAATATGATCATCTCTGATGATATAAAAGAGTAAATGCACATGGTCAGTTGCTTGCTCAATATCGGCAAACAATTTTCTATAAAATTCATCACCTGTAGGTAAAAAAGTTACATTACCGTAACGTGTTTTCTGAACATGTCGAGTGGCTTCTTTTCGTTGCTGGCGTAGTCCGAGTACAAAATCGACTCTCAACCATATGAAAACAGCAATTATAATTAAAGCAGTAATAACCCATCCATTCATCGCATAACCTTCTTTCTACAAGAGCGTTTAGCAAGTCGCACTTTGCTTAGAGTTCTGATTTTAGCATGTGCGGAAATGAGGAAGTTCATGAGAAAAAGATTACAAAAAATGAATGACCATTCATTCAAGTCGTGATATAATCGTTTTATAAATGTGCCTATGAGTATTTTAAAAAAGGAAGAATGAAGGGGGATGCTCAATCGTGGAAGCGCTAACATGGGTTAATTGGATATTATTCATACTCGTAACGACTTATGCCGTCTATTTATTCGTAACGCTTGTCAAAACGAGGTATGAATACATCAATCTCGGAAAAAAAGCAGAGTTCGATCATTCGATGAAGGAACGTCTACATGCGGTTTGGGTGAATGTTTTTGGGCAAAAGAAGCTATTAAAAGATAAGAAAAGCGGCATCATTCATTTAATGTTTTTTTACGGATTTTTAATGGTTCAGCTCGGGGCAATAGATTTAATCTGGAAAGGACTAGCGATAGGCTCGCATTTGCCTCTAGGACCGCTGTATCCAGTCTTTACTTTCTTCCAAGAAATCATTGTATTTATGATATTAGTTGCTGTTGTTTGGGCATTCCATCGCCGTTATATTGAAAAATTAGGGCGCCTAAAGCGAGGTTGGAAAGCGGGACTTGTCCTCATATTTATCGGCGGTTTGATGACGTCAAAGCTTTTGGCAAAAGGAATGGAAATCATCTGGCTTGAAAAGTCATTAAGCGGTTTTGAGCCGATTGCATCGGGAATTGCAGCTGTATTTGGCTTTTTACCATCAACTATAGCAAGTGGGCTCTTCTTTGTTTTTTGGTGGATGCATTTATTGTTTCTACTTACATTTCTCGTTTACGTACCGCAATCCAAGCATGCGCATTTAATGGCTGGTCCTGTTAATGTGTTCTTAGGGCGGACTCATAAAGTTGGACAGTTAGCTTCTATTAACTTTGAAGATGAGAGCCAAGAAGTATTCGGTGTGAATAAAATTGAAGACTTTAACCAAAAACAACTCGTCGACTTGTACGCCTGTGTCGAGTGCGGGCGCTGTACGAATATGTGCCCAGCAACGGGAACCGGCAAGATGCTTTCACCGATGGATTTAATCGTAAAAATGCGTGACCATCTAACTGAAAAAGGTGCCGCAGTTACGTCAAAATCAGCATGGTTACCAGAATTTGTTTTTTCTAATACAAAAGCAAACCAGCTAGCTATGCAAGGGTCTGGCAGCAAGGAAGTAGCAGCAGGGTATTCCGTTAATCTCATTGGAGATATCATTACAGAAGAGGAAATTTGGGCCTGTACGACATGCCGAAACTGTGAAGATCAGTGCCCCGTTATGAATGAACACGTCGATAAAATAATCGATATGCGTCGGTATCTCGTATTAACTGAAGGAAAAATGGATGCAGATGCACAGCGCGCAATGACAAATATTGAGCGTCAAGGCAATCCGTGGGGAATTAGCCGCAAAGAGCGTGAAAACTGGCGCACGGGGCGAGACGACATTCATGTGCCAACAGTAAAAGAGATGGAGCAGGCAGGAGAAGAATTTGAATTTCTTTTCTTCGCTGGATCGATGGGTTCTTACGATAAACGCAGTCAAAAAATTGCTCAATCATTTGCAAAAGTAATGAATGAAGCAGGAGTAACGTTTGCAATCATTGGGAACAAAGAAAAGAACTCTGGTGATACCCCAAGACGATTAGGGAATGAATTTTTATTCCAAGAGCTAGCAGCGGCAAATATTGATTTGTTCCAAAAACATAACGTCAAAAAGATTGTCACGATTGATCCACATGCATACAATACATTTAAAAATGAGTATCCAGAATTTGGTCTAGAAGGAGTCGAGGTATATCACCATACAGAACTTCTAGCAGAGCTGATCAAAGATGGTAGGATTTTGCCGAAGTATGAAGTGAAGGAAAAAGTCGTTTACCATGATTCCTGTTATCTAGGACGTTACAACGAGGTGTACGAACCGCCTCGTGACATTTTAAAAGCGATTCCAGGTGTTGAGATCGTTGTAATGAAACGAAATCGCCAGGATGGTATGTGCTGTGGGGCTGGAGGCGGAATGATGTGGATGGAAGAAGATACAGGCCAACGTGTCAATGTCGCACGCACCGAGCAAGCGCTTGAGGTAGAACCATCTGTAATTGGAAGCGGCTGTCCATATTGCTTAACAATGTTAAGTGACGGCACAAAAGCGAAAGAAGTTGAAGAAGACATTCAAACCCTCGACTTAGTAGAAATCCTAGAAAGATCGCTTATCCAGAAGGAAAATGAAGCTGTACAATAGAATAAAAAAGAAAGGGCTTTCATAAAAGTAATGTAAACAAAAAAAGAAAGGAGCCTATGTAGGCTTCCTCTCTTTTTAATAAGCTGTTTTCGTGAAGATTGTTGCTGTGAAGAAATGTGTTTTCTCGTAGTGAAATGGAGCGGAAGTCACTCGACACCTCCTTGCGGGTGCGAGTGGCTGGAGCGCAATGGAACGAACATGTGGAGACGCAAACCCCATAATAACAACAAAGTATGCGAAAACAGCCTTTCAATAAAAATTGAGTGAGCGTTCGCTCAGAAAGAAGGAGGAGGAAAACGAATGAAGACAGTCATTGTTAGTGGAGCAAGAACTCCGTTTGCCAAATACGGTGGGGCCCTTAGTGCGTTAAGTGCAAGTGAATTAGGTGGTCAGGCAATTAAAAAGGCGTTAAGCCGTGCCAATTGGCGAAAAGAACAAGTCGATCAACTCATAATGGGAAATGTTCTGCAAGCAGGCCTTGGCCAAATTCCTTCACGTCAAGCTGCTCACCATGCTGGTCTTCCTTGGTCGGTTAAGACAGAAACGATCAACAAAGTGTGCGCATCTGGCATGCGGAGTGTAACAATGGCTGATCAGCTTATTCGTTTAGGAGATGCGGATGTCGTTGTTGCTGGTGGAATGGAGTCAATGAGCAACGCTCCGTACTATCTTCCAAATGCGAGATGGGGGCAGCGAATGGGCAATGGTCAGGTCATTGATGGCTTAGTTCATGATGGCCTAACCTGTTCATTCCGCGACGTTCATATGGGCACGTACGGTAATGCAGTCGCTAGTGAGTTAGGCATTTCAAGAAAACAACAGGACGAATGGGCGTATGAAAGTCATAAAAAAGCAGTCGCGGCAATCGAGTCTGGAAAACTGACAGATGAAATCGTCGGAGTAGAAGTACCGCAACGATCAGGAGCCCCTCTATTTATAGAAAAAGACGAAGCACCACGTATTGATACATCGCTAGACTCATTAGCGAAATTAAAACCTGTCTTTGGCAAAGCCGGAACAATCACCTCAGGGAATGCCCCTGGAGTAAATGACGGCGCTGCCGCACTGCTTCTCATGTCTGAAGCAAAAGCAACAGAAGCAGGACTCAAGCCTTTAGCAACAATCATTGCTCATACCGCACTGGCAATTGAACCCGAAAACTTCCCGAAAACCCCAGGTTTAGTTATTAAGAAACTTCTTGAAAAAACGAACAAAAAAGTAGAAGACATCGACCTTTTTGAAATCAACGAAGCCTTTGCTGCCGTCGCTTTAGCAAGCAAGCAAATTGCTGAGGTTGATCCTAGCAAAATCAATGTAAATGGAGGAGCAATCGCTCTTGGCCACCCAATCGGCGCAAGTGGCACCCGTATCATTTTAACGCTAGCCTATGAACTAAAAAGAAGAGGCGGCGGCCTCGGAATCGCAGCCATCTGCAGCGGCGGAGGCCAGGGAGACGCCGTGATGATAGAGGTTTCATAAAAAGGGCGATCTTCCCTTTTTATGAAACCGAAGCGATGAGCGAAGCCGCCGTAATCTTTTAAGCCTTTTATGAGCG